>CAJPSJ010000042.1 GCA_905373295.1 uncultured Campylobacter sp.
GGATCTTTGCGATCACTTACGCTACGGCGATCAACCGCGAGATCCGCGCAAAAGCGGTGCTTGCCTCATCGCTCGTAGCATCGATTTTATGGTGGCTTTCAAGACTGGTTTTTGCGCAATACGTCTTTTATAACAAAACCTATCTTAGCATCTACGGCTCGTTTTCGGTCGCGCTATTTTTCTTTCTGTGGATCTACATAAGCTGGATTTTCTACCTATACGGCGTGAAATTCTGCATATTTTTGGACGCTAAATTTAAAAGAGGTGGCGAGCGACAAAGCGCTTGAATTTCTGTGCAAGGCTGCGTTTTTCTATGCTTTTTGGATTAAAGCGCATTTTCTGCATGGGCTAGAAATTTAAATCGAAATTTCAAAATTCTATCGAAAACGGGCGGGAAGTTTGTCTTTGAATAATCGGCATATGCATAAGAAATATAATTTTAAAAATTTAATGAGGTGCGGCAAGGCTGGAATTTTAATCCCTCGCAAAGCGCCGTTAAGATAAAATTATGCGCGATTTTAAAACAGGGGGATATTATGAAAGACTTCGACAAAGAGCCGATAATCATAGAAAACGACTACTTTTTTAGGCTTACTATATCAAATAAAATCATGTGCGCGCTTATATTCTTGTCTTTTGTCTTGCTAAATTTAACACCGGAGCTGGATCCGCATAAAGAGATGATGAGAAGGGCGTCATTAACGCTAGGGATTTTCGGAATTTTATTTAGTATTTTTTGGGAGATAAAAATAGCCTATCAAGAATTTTACAATAAGTTTTTTACAAAATTTTATGATGATAAAATTTCATTCGACCATATAGACGAACATATGAAATTTAAAACCGAAATTTTGCAAAAAGACGATCTCGTATCGGTAACTTGGGCGTTGATACCATACAATGAGCAAGACGTAAATATATGGATCAAAGATATAAAAAATAGGAGAAAGAGAATGGTTAGGTATTTGGTAAGTCCAATATTCTTTTTAATCACCATGCTACATCATTTCATTTTCTTGGCGCTCAATGGATTTAAATTTAAAAAGTATATATTGTATAGGTTTAAATCGGGCATTATTGCAGTGCCGAATAATAAATTGTTGAGCGATAAAGACATTAAATTTGAGCTCTCGTCTCTGTTCGGTCTATATACGAGCAATTAAATTTAAATTATAGAATTTCTCAAGGAGGGTTAGATGGCGTTTGTAGCGGAGTATATTTCGAAAGAGGATATCGAGAAATATGATATTTTAAGCAATATGAACGAGCTATTGATGAAACACAATTACACATACCCAATCCAGGATAATGATACCGATTGGATGAATTGGGTTATCGATAGGCAAAGAGATGCTTGGCTTATTCATGTATGTTTGGCATCTATGCCAGATCCACGAGATGGATTTACGGGTGAGGATATTTGGTTGCTTCACTATAAAGGTGGGGATATCGAGCTTGATATAAGGCGAATTTATGATAAGACTACAAGTAAATATTTCACGGAAAATCCATTTAAAATCAAATATAAATTCCAAAGCGTAAATTCTGATATTGGATATATTTCAATGGATGAAATTTATGAAATTTTAAATGAAGCATTATTGGAATACGGAGATGATGGTATCGATGGCAGAAAATTTTTACCAAAAGATCATGAAGCCGTAACTTTTCTACACGATTAAAATTCAAAGAATCGATGAGCTGCGTTTAAATACATCTGATATTTCAGTATCAAATTTAACTTTTCTATGCACTATAAAACGCCCCACTCTTTTTTATATTCGTTTATTATCTCATCGGGCGTTTTTTCTCCCTTATCGACCTTGATAAGATCGATTATATCTTGCTCGTTTGCAAACATACCCTCTATCGCGTGGTTGCAGATGATAGATCTGTTTTGCTCGTATTGTTCTACGCTCAGCTCGTCTTTATATTTTTCAAGTATAGCCGAACTCTTTTCTAAACTATAAACTTCCGGATATTTCGGCATGCTTTATCCCCTAGCAATATAAAATTTTATCAGCTGCGCGTCCTATTAAAAAACAAAGCTCAAGCAGGCAGGCGCACTTTTTGCTACGAATAGCTTGCAAGTAGTTCGCACTTCGCCGCAGCTAAAGCAGATAACTATTAGATGACGAGAAATTTTACCGCAAATAGCTCACAAATAAATTTAACAAAACCCTTATCAAGCAAAAAAACGAAAGTAAAAGCCGTCAAATAAAACTGCTACTCCCTTACGATGAAAGCTCCAGTAAACTTGCCATTATGCGCGAAATCTCTCGCCTCATCCTCACTCTTAAATCCGCTTAAAAAGACGCGATAAATCGGCGCGCCATCTATGCTAAATTCTTTGATGATCGCAGGATATCCCGCCGTGCCGTGGTAATCGCGCTGATAAATTTGTGCGCCGCTTCTGTTTCTAAACGCACCGATTTGCACCATAAAATTTCCGCCGACAATGGTTGCTTTCGGCGAGCCTTTGGCGATAGTATGCCCATAAAAGCCCACTACTTCGAGTTTTACCGGCGCCGTACCTTTGGCAAATACGCCTACTAAATTAGCAGCTGTTTTGCTAAGATCGATGATGCGACCATCCACGAATGGACCGCGATCGTTGATGCGCACGGTTGCGGTAGCGCCGGTGTCGCGATTCGTGACCTTTACCATAGTATTCATTGGATAGGTTTTGTGCGCGGCAGTCATGCCGTTCATATCGTAAATTTCGCCGTTTGAGGTGTATTTACCATGAAAATTCGGCCCATACCAGCTGGCGATGCCGATTTGAGTGTCACCGACGCTTACCTGCTCTGGATAGTAGGTTTTGCCGTTGATTTTATAAGGGCGCATGGTGGCAGGAGAGTTTTTGCCGATCTTGCCCGCACCGCCCGTAGACGATCTAGAAGGCGGTGCGGTGCGAAACGAGCAACCGGCAAGAATCAGCGCAAAAAGAGCACTAAAAAGAGCGATTTTCTGGTACGACACCTACGATCCGATCTTATTTGTTGAATTTTATATTATTTAGCGCTATTTCGTTTTTGTCTTTGAGGCTAAGCTCGTTCGCCAAACCTGCTAGCACACGTCCTGGCTTGCGCTGTTTCAGACGTGGTTCATACGCTTGAAACGCGCCTTGATTTACGACAAATTCTGCATATTTGCTTTGTGGGATATAAAAGAAGTACTTGCCGTTAAGCGGCGAAATTCCATTTTTAATATGCGCGTTGTAATCCTGCATTTGCGACGGCGAAATTCCGATCTGTTTTGCAACCGCGCTTAGCTTTGTGCCCGGAGCTACTGCGATACGCTTTAGCCCCCACGGCTCGCTTTCAAAAAGCAGAATTTTACGCATATTTTCATTTTGAGCAATGTAAGCGTATTTAATAATGCGCTTGATAAAATTCTTAGTCTCATTAGGAAGTGCGGGACTTTTGAGCAAGCGATCCAGATCATCGCTGCCAGTAGCTGCAATCGCATTTTTAAGCTTTTGATCGCCACAATTATACGCCATTAGCGCTAAATACCACTTGCCAAAATTTTGCTTCAGATGCAAAATATACGAAAACGCAGCATCCGTAGAGGCTGCGGGATCGCGACGCTCATCCACGGCACTATCTACTCTAAGACCGAAATTTTTCGCAGTTGCCGGCATCAGCTGCCACATACCACCTGCGCTAGCGCCCGAAGTTACGGTGTTTTTAAGATGAGATTCTACCATTGCCAAATACAATAAGAATTCCGGAGCTTCGATGTTATCGACCTCGGATTTGACTAAGTAGGCATTGTGCGACTGCGAAGTCACGATATGCTTAAACTGCTTGCGATCGCTTGCATTGATCGCACGGAATATGCCCGCAACTACGTTTTTGCTCGATTCGTTATTTTCGATGCCGAATTGATTTAAAATATAGTCGTGATTTGCGCGCATCAGACCTGGCTGGCTCGCAAACGCTTCGCCCACTAAAAGTAGGGCTAGCAGTATAAATTTTATGGCTTTCATATCTCTCCTTTGATTTTATCGCCAAAAAGCCTACAGGCGTTTTGAGTCGTTATTGCTTCAACCTCTTCTACGCTTAGGCTTAAAATTTCCGCGACTTTTTCTACCACGAGTCTCGTAAATGCAGGCTCATTGCGCTCGCCGCGATGCGGATGTGGGGTCAGATAGGGCGCATCCGTCTCGATTAAAAGGCGCTCTTGCGGAATTTGCGGTAAGATCTCAGCTAAGTTTTTTGCATTTTTGAATGTCAAAACTCCGCCGATACCGAAGTAAAATCCGTATTCGCTAAGACCTAGCAAAAGCTTGCTGGCATTGAAGCAGTGCAAAACACCGCCGCATAAATCGCCGGCACGATCTTTTAGAATTCCAAAGCTATCTTCGTTTGCTTCTCGGATATGGACTATAAGTGGTTTTTGAAGTTGTGTTGCTAGATCGATTTGTGAGATGAAGGCGTCTTTTTGGCGGGAGATTTCTAAGGCTTTGGTTTCCTTGCTCTCTTGCTGCTTAAGTCTGAAGTAATCAAGACCGCATTCGCCAACGCCCACGCATTTGGGATCGTCAGCATACCGCTTCAGCACCTCCATATCGAAAGAATCTATCTCGTATGGATGCACCCCTACGGCAAAATACACATTATCCCGTGCATGCGAAATTTTACATGCCTTATCTAGGTCTGCTACATCGGCACCGGGAATGATGATGCTACGCACGCCTGCAATCGTGGCGCGCTCAATCACAGCGTCCAAATCGGCGTCGAAACTAGCATCGTCTAAATGGCAATGTGTATCTATAATCATAAAACTCACTTGATAAAATTTTTCGAAGCGGATTTTACGTCGTTTTGCAAAATCACACTTAAATTTAAATTAAACGCGGTATTGTAGCAAAAAATTTCAGATTTAAACTTAAGCTTAAAATTCCTTCAGCTTTGCCTTAGCTTTTTAGCGAATTCCAGGGCTTCTGCAGTAATAGTCTCGCCGCTTATCATACGAGCTAGCTCTGTTATTTTCTCATTTTCGCTTAATAACCTCACGCTAGATTTGCCGTTCGTTTTACTTACTAAAAAGTGTGACGCAGCCTTTGAGCTAAGCTGCGGCTGGTGCGAGATCGCAAAAATTTGATAAAATTTTGAAATTTTTACCAGCACGTTAGCGATACTCATCGCCTCTTTTCCGCTTAAATTTGAATCAATCTCGTCTAAGATTAAAATTCCCTCGCCGTTATTTGTAAGCTCCAAGCTCGCGGCAATAAAAGCAAGGCGTAGGCGGTTCGTTTCGCCTGAGCTTAAATTTTTAAATTCCGTCTTGCACAAGCTGACGCAAATTTCGTCTGTGCCGCACTCACTAAGCGCCGTAGGCTTAAAACCAAGCTCCACTCCGTCCATATAAAGCTGCTTTAGATAGGAATTTATCAGATCCTCGAGCCGTTTTTTAGCGCCCTTGCGAGCCTCGCTGATTTTTTCGGCAAGGGTAGCGGTGCTTTCGCTAAGGCGTTTAAATTCCGTTTGTAGCTTGGTTTTTTCAAAGCTTAACTGCTCGTAATGCTCAAGCTCTTTCTTGCGCGCTTCAAGTGTAGCTAAAGCCTCCTCTACACTTCCGTAGCGCCTATTTAGCGCGCTAAGAGCTTCGATGCGATCTAAAATTTTCTCTATGTCGATATTTTCGAGCTCGTCTAAATTCAAGCTTTCTTGCTTTAGCCGCAGCTCGTTCATCGCATCCTCAAAAAACGCGCTATCCAGCCCGCTAAGACTTAGCGCTTCGATAACGCTGCGTTCCAGCTCAAAAACGCCCTGTGCCCTAGCCCAAAGTTCCTCGATCTTATCTTTTTTACTAAGCTTTTTTTTGATTTGCAAAAGCTCCTCATATTCGCCGATCTTAGGCGATACGCGCTCGATTTTTTCAATCTCGAAGCGAGCGAATTCCTTTAACTCCTCGATCTTGCGCTCTTGATCCAAAATTTCATCCAGCTGCTTTTTTGTGCGGCTAAATTCCGCAAAAGCGCCCTGAAGCTCCGATAGGCTTTGCGCGTGCGCCGCATCTTTTTTCGCGGCGATAAAATCAAGTAATTTTAGCAAGCTGTCGCTACTCATTTCGCCGGCGTTTTTCGCGCCTAAAAATTTCACGTATTCGCCGGCGATCGTGCTTAGATTTTTTTTTGAGACCGATTGGGAATTTATAAAGTATCGCAAGCTACGCTCTTTTAGGACGCGAAAAATATTTGGCGTATCGTTTATCAAGCCGAAATTTTCCATATCAAATTGATGCTCTACGTCCGCTTCTATGAGCTCAGCCTCGCATTCGTTAAGACCGAACACCGCTAAAATAGCGCCTATTAATACCGATTTACCCGCGCCGCTGATGCCTGTAAATACGCTAAGTCCCGGACCAAAACTAAGCTCGCTCTCGCAAAAACCTAGATTATTTTTAATATAAATTCTTTCTAGCATCCGCCGTGCCCCCATCTGAGTTTGGCTTTTAAAACGTCGAAATAATCGTAGCTCTTGCGTTTTATTAAATTTGCTTTGGCGTGTGAAATTTTAGCGCTCACGCTGCTAAGCTCCGCCATATCAAAAACGTCTTGTCCGTCGATGACGACGCTTACTTCGGAGCTTCCGGCGTTTTTGAAGCTTACGAGATATTCTTTGGGAAGGATCAAAGGCCGCTGCGTCAGGCTGTGCGAGCAGATCGGCGTGATGCAAAACACGTCGCACAGAGGATATACGATCGGGCCGTTCGCGCTCATATTATACGCGGTCGAGCCCACGGCGGAGCTTACGATCACGCCGTCGCCGTAGTAGGTGTTGAAATATTTTCTATTTAAAAAGGCGTCGATCTTCGCCATCGAAGAGATGTGGCTGCGGGTGATTACGACGTCGTTAAATGCGGTCTTGCGGACGATTTTGCCACTGCCGTTTTCCAGTATCGCTTCGAGTAAAAACGGGCGCTCGATCTCGTATTCGCCGCGCAAAAATTCCTCTAAAAATTTTGCGAATTCGCTAGGCTGTACGTCCGTTAAAAAGCCCAAAGTACCCGCGTTGATGCCCAAAATAAAGGCATTTTTATCGCTTAGTAGCCTCGCAAGCCCGATGAGCGTGCCGTCGCCGCCGAGACTGATTAAAAAATTGGTCTTTTTTAAAATTTCGGCGAGCGTATGCGACTTAAGGCCGAAAAATTCCGCTCCGTCCTCTTCAAGCAAAAGCTCAATACCTTTCGCTTTTAAAATTTCGCAAATTTGCTCCACGACGGGGCGAATCTCTTCTGATTTTTTGGCTATTAGCCCCGCGAATTTAAGGTTTTTATGAATTTTGTTTTCCATAGTTTTATTTTATAAAAAATTAGCTTTGTAAAAGCAAAATTTAACTATACTTGCGTTTTACAAATAATTTTAAAGGAGTAAATTTGCGAAGTCATTATTGCGCCGATTTGAGTAAAAACGATATCGGCAAAAGTGTAACCGTGTGCGGCTGGGTAAATTCTTACCGCGACCACGGCGGCGTGATTTTTATAGATTTGCGCGACCGAAGCGGACTTTTACAGCTAGTCTGTGATCCCAAAGATAGCCACTCGGCATACGAGGTAGCAAATACCGTGCGAAACGAATTCGTCCTAAAAGCCGTCGGCAAGATCCGCGCTCGCGGTGAAGGGCTGGAAAATCCAAATTTAAAAACCGGCGACATCGAAGTCGTAGTAGAAAGCTTAGAGATCGAAAATCCAAGTAAACCGCTTCCTTTCGTAATCGGCGATAAAAGCGTCAACGAAGAAACGAAGTTGAAATACCGCTTTTTGGATCTGCGCGCCGATGGAAGCTTCGATAAATTTAAGATGCGCTCCAAGGCCGCGATCGCCGCGCGAAATGCTCTTGATAGGCTGGGCTTTGTGGAGGTCGAAACGCCGATCTTAACGCGCGCGACGCCTGAGGGCGCTAGGGATTATCTGGTGCCTAGCCGCGTCTATCCGGGCAGCTTCTACGCGCTTCCGCAAAGTCCGCAGCTTTTCAAACAGCTTTTGATGTGCTCGGGCTTTGATAAATACTTCCAGATCGCGCGCTGCTTCCGCGACGAAGACCTCCGCGCCGACCGCCAGCCGGAATTTACGCAGATCGATATCGAGATGAGCTTCAATACCCAGTACGACGTAATGCGCGTAGCCGAGGAGGTTTTAAAGGATATTTTTAAATCCTGCGGCCGCGAGATCGTCACCCCTTTTAGACATATGGAGTACAAAGACGCGATGGAGCTTTACGGCAGCGACAAACCCGATCTGCGCTATGATATGCCTTTCATCGACGTAGCCGATATTTTTGAAAAATCTAGCAACGAAATTTTTTCAAATTTAGCCAAAGACCGCAAGGCTAACCGCGTTAAAGCGCTAAAAGTCGAGGGCGGCGATCTGAAATTTAGCAAGCGCCAGATGCAAGGTTTTGAGGAATACGTGAAAAAATTCGGCGCGCAAGGCCTTGCGTTTATCCAAGTAAAAGAGGACGGTCTAAAGGGGCCGCTGGTAAAATTCTTTGAAAAAAGCGAGCTGGACGAACTCATCAAGCGCTGCGGGCTTAAAGTCGGCGACGTCGTATTTTTCGGCGCAGGCAAAAAGAAAATCGTGCTTGATTATATGGGTAGATTTAGAATTTTCCTCGCAAACGAGCTTGGTCTCATAGATCCGAACAGGCTTGAGTTTTTGTGGGTCGTAAATTTCCCTATGTTTGAGCAAAACGACGACGGCAGCTACTCTGCGATGCACCATCCTTTTACGATGCCGAACAACCCCGACGAGCCCGATTTGGAGGATATTACCTCGATTGCCTACGACGTCGTGCTAAACGGCATCGAGCTTGGCGGCGGAAGTATCAGGATCCACAAGGCGGACATTCAAGAAAAGGTCTTTAGGCTGCTTAAGATCGAGCCTGCGGAGCAGAGGGAGAAATTCGGCTTCCTGCTCGATGCGCTAAGCTTCGGCGCGCCTCCGCACGGAGGTATCGCGATCGGCTTTGACAGACTGATGATGCTCGTTACCGGCTCAAGCAGTATCCGCGAGGTTATCGCGTTTCCTAAAACGCAGCGCGCGCAGTGTCCGCTCACCAAAGCCCCTAGCGTCGTTACAGACGAGCAGCTTCGCGAGCTAGGTCTTAGGCTTCATAAAAAGGAGCAAAAATGAAAAGCCTTTTTCTAATCATCGGTGCTCCGGGCAGCGGTAAAACTACCGATGCGAGTATGATCGCTCAGATGAATCAAAGCATCGAGCACTACTCCACGGGCGATCTGCTTCGCGCCGAGGTGGCAAGCGGCAGCGCTCTAGGCAGGCAGATAGACAGCTTCATATCTAAAGGCAATCTCGTGCCGCTTGACGTCGTCGTAAACGTCATAATCGGCGCAATTAAGAGCTCGCCGAAGGATCTTATCATCATCGACGGCTATCCAAGAAGCGTCGAGCAGATGAGCAAACTCGATGAGGTGTTGCAAGGCGACGAAGACGTAGCCCTTAGCGCCGTCATCGAGGTGTGCGTCAGCGAGGAGGTCGCCGAGCAGCGCGTTTTGGGGCGCGCTCGCGGGACGGACGATAACGTGGAGGTCTTTAAAAACAGAATGCGCGTGTTTTCGGAGCCGATCGAGGATATCCGTAAATTTTACGGCGATGCGGGCATCTTTCATATCGTAAACGGCGAGCGCACGGTTGAGGAGATCGTAGCCGATATCAATGCGATAATCGCCGAGGAGATCGAGAAGCTGGGCTAGCGCGCTTTGGCGGCGGTTTAAATTTTAAGCGCATCCGGCTCCTTTTTTATACCGCAAGCGGTGCAGATCGCGCTTGAATTCAATGCTCCTCCGAAGCGAGCGCATTTTTAAATTTATAGCCCGCTGTCGCGCTATAGTCAAATTTTAAGCGTAAATTTAAATAGCTCGCTGTGTAAATTTAAATGCGATCGTCAAACGCAAGCGGGTTTTAAATTTAATGAAATTTCGGATCTGTTTGCGAACGCAGAGATTAAAATTTAAGGATAGATATGGTTAGAAAATTTTTACTTAGTATGGCTTTGTGCGCGGCTGCATTCGCCGCGGGCGGGTTTGTCCCAAGCGGTGCGACGGCGCAAAATCAGCCGTCAAGCGTCAAAGAAGCGCTTACATTAAGAGATGATTCTTTTGTCGTAATCGACGGCAAGATAAAATCTCAACTCAGACACGAACATTATAGATTTGTGGATCAAAACGGCGATAGCATCGAGGTTGAGATCGACGATGACGTTTGGCGCGGCGTGAGCGTGGATGAAAATACGCTCGTGCGAATTAGCGGCGAGATCGACAAAGATTTTACCAAAACGACGATAGACGTGAAAAATATCAAAATTTTAAATTCTAAATAAAGGAAAACTATGGATCTTTCAAAGATAAAAGTGGGCTCAAACCCCGATAAAATCAACGCAGTAATCGAAATCCCTTACGGCTCGAACATCAAATACGAGATCGACAAAGCAAGCGGCGCGCTATGCGTAGATCGCGTGCTATACGGCGCGATGTTTTACCCCGCAAATTACGGCTTCGTGCCCAATACCTTGGCAGACGACGGCGATCCTGCGGATGTTTTGGTGCTAAACGAATACCCGCTTGCCGCCGGTAGCGTGATCCCGTGCCGTCTAATCGGCGTTTTAATGATGGAGGACGAAAGCGGCATGGACGAGAAGCTGCTTGCCGTGCCGGTTAGCAAGATCGATCCGCGATTTGAGGGCATTAAAGGGGTCGCCGATCTGCCTAAAGCTACGCTGGATAAGATCAAAAATTTCTTCGAAACCTACAAGCTTTTAGAGCCGAATAAATGGGTCAAAGTAAAGGATTTTGCAAGCGCCGCGGAAGCGGAGAAAATTCTAGACAAAGCGATTAAGGCTTATAAATAATACATTTTTGCGCACTCGGCGCTAAAATTTAATCAAAATTTGACCGACCCGTTCGGTCAAATTTATCGTTAAATTTTAAGGCTCAAGATAAGTTAAAAACTTTCAAAGGAGTTTTTAACTATGATCCTGCCGA
>CAJPSJ010000043.1 GCA_905373295.1 uncultured Campylobacter sp.
ATGTATAATCGCCATCATAAATTTTATTAACAAGGAGAAACAAATGATAGTAACCAACAAAGCCGTTGATTTCACGGCAACTGCGGTTTTAGGCAACAACGAAATAGTTGAGGATTTCAACCTCTATAAAAATATCGGCGAAAAAGGCGCGGTCGTATTCTTTTATCCAAAAGATTTTACCTTCGTCTGCCCGAGCGAGATCATCGCGTTCGATCACAGATATCAAGATTTCAAATCCAAAGGTATCGAAGTTATCGGCGTTAGCTGCGATAGCGAATTTACGCATCTTGCATGGAAAAATACTCCGGTAAACGCAGGCGGTATCGGCAAAGTGCAGTTCCCGCTAGTTTCGGATATCACAAAAGATATCGCACGCAGCTTCGACGTGCTGTTTGGCAACGCCGTAGCGCTTCGCGGCAGCTTCCTACTTGACAAAGACGGCACCGTCCGCCACGCCGTCATCAACGACCTACCGCTTGGCAGAAACATCGACGAGATGCTAAGAATGGTCGATACGATGCTATTTACCAACGAGCACGGCGAGGTCTGCCCTGCAGGCTGGCACAAAGGTGACGCAGGGATGAAAGCAGATCCTAAGGGCGTCGCGGATTATCTAGGCAAAAATGCGAGCAAACTATAAGTTGTAAAATTCTTCGCGCGAGCGTACGAATTCTAATGCTAACCGCGTAAAGTTTAAATTTAGCCTTGCGCGGGCTATTAAAGCTCGCAAAGCTTTCTAAATTCCGCTGCCAAAATTTTAAGTCGCGGCGGCGGAATTCCAAAAATTCCAAAAATTCCAAAAATTCCGTTTCTTGAAAATCTACAAGTAAAATTTCAAATCCTTGGCAAAATTTCATCCATAACAAAGCTCGCAAAATCATACTTTAAACTAGCTTTTGTTACAATCGCAAGTTTTTAAATCCAAGGACAATTATGAAAAAGCTTATATTTTTTATCTCCGCCCTGCTTTGCTCTTTGAGCCTTTACTCCGCAGACGCTAACCCGGATGCGCCGCTTAAGCTCGATCCTAGCGTCGTGCACGGCGAGCTGGCAAACGGCGTGAAATTTTATATCCTCAAAAATGACGTGCCAAAAAATAGCGCGCTTTTTTACCTCAACGTAGCCGCAGGTAGTGTTGATGAAAATGACGACGAGCAGGGCTTGGCGCATTTCGTCGAGCATATGGCATTCAACGGCAGTGAGCACTTCGATAAAAACGAGCTAGTCCACACTCTGCAGCGCCTTGGAGTGAAATTCGGCGCCGATCTCAATGCACAGACTGGCTTTGAAAACACCACCTACAACATCCAAGCCCAAGTAAGCGACGAGACGCTAAAGGACATATTTTTGGTGCTGCGCGATTATGCAGGCGGCGTGAAATTTGACGAGAACGAAACGCAAAAGGAAAAAGGTGTAATCTTAGAGGAAGCAAAAAAAGGCTTTGAGAGGCGCTTTTACGAAAAGCGTGCTACATATTTATACCCCAATTCCATATTTTCAAGACGCTTTCCGATCGGACAAAATGAAATCATCAAAGGCGCCACCGGCGAGCAACTAAAAAAATTCTATGCGCGCAACTACCTTCCTAGCGCCATTAGTATCATAGTCGTGGGCGACGTAAACGTTGAGCAGATTAAAAACCTAATCAAGCAAAATTTTAGCTCTCTTTCTGCGCACGGCGAAAAAATCCCGCGCGATCTTAGCCTACGCTCATTTGAAGGCGGGCTAGCAAGCACCGTAGAACCTGAGCTCGGCACTAATGTTGCTAGCGTGCTTTACGCAGGCAAATATGAGCCGCTAAGAAGCTACGGTGCACTTAAGAATGAGTGGCTGCAAGCCTACGTATCGAGGCTGATGGAGCTTGGATACGACGCGATGAATGTAAATGCCAAAATTCCGCTTAAAGCCTATTTCGGCTCGGACGATCTGTTTAAAAACCGCAGACTATACAGCATAAGCGCGAATATTTTTAATTTCGACGCCAACGCCACATTAAATAGTCTTTTTAGCGCGATCAAAGGGGTGCGCGAACACGGATTTAACAATGACGATTTTGATAGCGTTAAGGCGGAATTTAAACATCAAGTGCAAGCCGATCTACTTAAGAACGATACACAAAGTGCGCAAATAGAGGCACTACTTGATTTCGTACAAAACGGCAATGTAAAGCTTAGCAAGCAAGACGAGCACGATCTAAGCCTCAAGGCCTTAGAAGAAATAACGCTAGCAGATGTTAATAAATTTTTCTCAAAGATAACGGATGGAGCGAGATTTACGGAGATTATCTCAGCAAAGGATTTGGGCATTAGCCAAAAAGATGCGGAGTTGCTCTACGAAAAAGCGGTGCCGTTTAATTTCGCTGCTTCAAAGCTTACTTCCAAGCAACTTGCGGGAGCAGATTTAAAAGAGACGGAATTTAAAGCACAAAAAGGCGCTAGCGGCACTGAAATTTTGGAGTTTAAAAACGGCGCGAAGGTAATTTTAAAGCCTCTTAAAAGCGAGAAAAATAAAATCGCCCTCGCAGCCATTAAAAAAGGTGGCTACGCGCATTTCGGCAAAGCTCGTGGCGAAATTCTAACCGCGCTGCTAAACTCGGGCACCATAGGCGAGCTAAACGAATACGAGGCGGGACGCTTGACCTCAAAATTTGATTATAAGCTAAGATTTAGGATGGATGACGCGGACTGCGGTTTTAGAGGCGCAGGGGCGGATTTGGAGGCGATGGCACACGAGCTTTACGCAAGATTTAGCGAGCCGCTAATTCATGCAAGCTCACTTACCAAATACAAAACCGACGCGCTTTCGGCGATCGCGCTGCGCGACGAGACGGCGGAATTTAAATTCGGCGAGCAAATTTTAAAATCGCTATATTCAGGAGATACGGCTCGCAAGCAGCCGCTTAGTGCAGATGACGTAAAGAGCGCAAATCTTGCCGATTTACAGCGCGATGCGGATGAAATTTTTTCAGGTGCTGGAAATTTTATCTTTGTGCTTAGTGGCGATTTTGAGCCTGCACGCGCAAAACAAATTCTAGCTAAATATATCGGCAATCTAAAGTCCGGCACAAGCAGCGCTACGCCTAAAACTTTGATGCTAAATACTTCTAGCGGCGAGATTGTGCAAGATTACGGCGATAGTGATAAAAGCGAAGTTCGGATGATTTTTTCAAACTATGAGCTGCAAAATTTCGACTTTGCAGACACTTATAAATTTCAAGCGTTAAAAAGTGTGCTAAGCAATCGCATCGTCGAGCAGATCCGCGAGGCGCGCGGACAAATTTACTCGGCGATGGTGCATAGCGCCTATGTGCGTGAGCCACAAATCGCAGCGAGCTTGAATGTATCGTTTTCTACCGAGCCGAAAGACGCCACTACGGTTGCAGCAAGCGTGAGTGAAATTTTAAAGCAGATTGAAAACTCGGGCGCAAAAGATAGCGAGCTTTCAAATTTTAAAAAAGCGCAAATTTTATCGACCAAAAGAGCTGCGCAGACGAACGATTTTTGGCTTGCTAATATCACTGCGCATGAGCTTTACGGCTATCCGCTCTATGACGAAAAAAGCTACGCGGCAAGCATAAATGCAGTAAAAAGCGCGGACGTGCAAAAAGCCGCGCAAATGCTAAGCGATAGGCTATTTACGGCGATTTTAAATCCAAAAAGCTCCGAGAAACGCTAATGTTCGTTTCATTTTTTAAAAGCAAAAAATGGGCAATTTTAGCATATACAGGGCTAGTATTTTTGATCGCTATCAATTGGTACCAAACTACGCTGAGCGTGCGTTTCAACGAATGGTATCGCGTATTTTATGATTTGTGTCAAAACGTAGATCGTCATACGTTAAACGATTTTTACGTGCAGATGAGGGTCTTTTTATGGATAGCGATGCCTGCCGTAGCGGCGGCGATTTCGGAGCGATACGTGGCGCGAATTTGGGCATTTAAATGGCGAGAGGCGATGACCTTTTCCTATTTTTCATACTGGAAAAAGGTAAGTAAAGATATCGAAGGAAGCTCGCAGCGTATCCAAGAAGACATCTACCGCTTCTCAAAAATCATCGAAGATATCGGCACGCGCGTACTTTCGGCGGCGATGACTCTTTTTGCATTTATTCCCGTTTTGTGGAGCCTTAGCGAGAAAGTACCTTTTGAGGCGCTCAAAAAAATTCCCGGCTCTCTCGTATGGATCGCACTTGCAGTAAGCATCGGCGGACTGATAATTTCTTGGCTAGTAGGTTGGTTTCTGCCTAGGCTTGAATACAACAATCAAAAGGCGGAAGCTGCGTTTCGCAAAGAGCTGGTTTATGCCGAGGAGAATAAAGCGGAATATGCGAGCGAAGAGACTACAAAGACGCTATTTGGCAAACTAAAGCACAACTATTACAGGCTATTTTTGCACTACTGCTACTTTGATTTATGGCTAAATTCTTTCTCGCAAATCCTAGTTATCGTGCCCTATCTCATAATGGGACCGGGGCTTTTTACTAAGGCGATTACGCTTGGAGTGATGATTCAAGTAGGTAATGCTTTTAACCAAGTACGCGGTAGCTTTAGCGTTTTTATCGATAACTGGACGACGATCACGGAGCTGCGTTCAATCCATATGCGACTTAAAGAGTTTGAAAAAAATATCGACTACAAGGGCTAGATAAAATTTCGCCCGCACCTTGCGGCCCTAGATTTCGCTTTTTAAATTTAAAGCGAAATTCCGGGCCGCAAGCTTTTAAAATTTCTACGCTTTTACTGCTCTCTTTTTTCTTGATGAGTAATGTTTAGCTTTATAAATTTATAGCTTCCTACGAGCAAGATTATCCAAATCGCGATGAAAACTAAAGATTTGACCATTTTTAATCCTTAAAATTTTTATAGTGCGGCGCGCAAAAAGTGCCGCCGATATGAAATTTAACCAAGCGCAAAAGCACGCAGTGCCGCGCACGCGAGCAGCTTCTCGCCGCCACACGACGCGCAAAAGCCGCGCTAGAGCGGGCGCGCCTAATAATGCTCGTTTGAAAGCCCCTCTTTATCGAGTTTTTTAGCATCCATCAGCCACCAAACGTAGCTAATATAGCCCAGCACGAAAGGCACTAGAAACGACACGTAAAACATCGTCTTAAGCGTATAGAGGCTCGAGCTTGCGTTGCTTATCGAAAGCGAGCTTTGCAGGTCGAAATTTGACGGATAAAACGCCGTGTTATTTAGACCCAGGATCAAAAATACGCTCGTTACCGCGCATACGACGCCCACGCCGTAGAAAAATACTCCGCGCACGCTGCTTGTAAATGCGCCTTTGAATATCCCCACCAACACGAGCACGACGCCCAGCAGCAGCAAGACTAGCGCAGCAGGTAGGCTTAGGTAATTGTGCAGATACTTAGAGCTCTCGAGGCTTACGACGCCGCCGGCGCCTACTGCATAGCCCTGCTTTAGCAGAACCCACGCCAAAAATGCGATGAAAAATACCAAAAACGCGCTAGCGTTAAATTTAAGCGAAGCTTTGAGCTTAGCGATCATTTCTGGCTCTGCTATGTTATTCATCAAGTATAAGCTCGCTCCAGTTCTGGCGCAGAAAAATAGCGCAAACCCCAAGATATAATTAAACGGATTTGCTAGTGCCTCAAGCCCACGAGCAGGGTTTTTCCACTGCACAAAATTATTATCGCCCAGCGCAAACTCGCTGCCGCTAAAAAGCGTCGAGACGATGATGCCAAGCAGGATCGTGCCCAGCGAGCCGTTTATGAAAAGAAAGGCTTCATAGGTTTTAGCGCCCAAGAAATTATCGGGCTTTTTTCTGTATTCGTAAGCGACGGCTTGGATTATGAAGCAAAAAAGCAGAGCCATCCACGCCCAATACGCCCCGCCGAAGCTGGTCGCATAAAATAGCGGAAACGCCGCAAAGCACGCTCCGCCGAACATAACGAGCGTAGTAAACGTAAGCTCCCATTTCTTGCCGATGGAATTTATTATAAAATCCTTCTCGGTCTCATTTTTCGCCAGCGTAAAAAGCAGCGTCTGACCGCCCTGCACGAAGAGCATAAAAACCAAAATTCCGCCCAGAAGCGAAACCACGCACCACCAATAAATTTGAAAAATTTCGTGCATCTTAAAATCCTATCTTTATCTGTTTTAGCATGATCTTTATCTCGGCTATGAATAAAACCGTAAATAAAACCGCAAAGAGCGCGAACGAGATCATTATGTTCGTTCCCGCCAGGCTCGTAGCCGCGACGCCCACCGGCATAAGATCTTGTATCGCCCACGGCTGGCGCCCTACTTCGGCTACGATCCAGCCCGCCTCGCACGCGACGTATCCCAGAGGGATGCTGAAAACGCAAAGCCATAAAATTTTCTTGTATTCGGCGAGATTCTTTCGCATCGCCAAAAATAGCGTAACGAAAAATAGCAAGATAAAATAGCTTCCCAGAGCCACCATCACGTGGAAGCTGTAAAAGGTAAGCGCCACCGGAGGGACGATCTGCTTCGCATCGTCAAGGTAGCCGTAGCCTAGGTTTTGCATATTTTGATCGCCGAATAAAATTTCGCGCGCTTGCTGCATCGCCGCGGTGTCATTCGCGTCTTTGGCGAGCTTGTAATCCTTTAGCGCTTGCAGGGCGATTTTGCCTTTTTCGATCTTTTTATCAGCACCTTCGATGCCGAATTTTTCATTTCCAAATACCAAATCATCGATGCCTGGCGTGAAATTATCAAGCCCTCTCGTAGCCATCAGCCCCAGCGCGTAAGGCGCCTTGATCTCAAATAAAAACGGCTCCTTATCGTCTCCGGGAAGTTTGCTCGGATTTAAAACTCCCGCCGCGACGATGCCTGCATTTACTTCGCCCTTATACAGACCCTCCATCGCCGCAAGCTTCATCGGCTGCTTTTGCGCGACCTGATAGGCGCTCTCGTCGCCGCTAAATAGCACGAAAAGCGAGCTTAGCATACCGAAGCTTGCCGCTACGATGAAGCTTTTTTTAGCAAGTGCGAAGTCTTTGTTTTTTAGCATATAAAACGCCGAAATTCCAAGCACGAAAAGCGCCGCGGTAATATAGCCGCCGCCGACCGTATGTAAAAATTTAGCCACTCCGAAGTGAGATAGCGCGATATCTAAAAAATTACTCATCTCATTGCGCATCGTATCTGGATTAAAGCTCGTACCAACAGGGTTTTGCATCCAAGCATTCGCAATTAGAATCCAATACGCGCTTAAATTTGATCCGATCGCCACGAGCCAGGTCGAGAGAAGATGAAATTTCTTGCTTACGCGGCCCCAGCCGAAGAACATTACCGCAAAGAAGGTAGCTTCTAAGAAAAACGCGAGCAAGCCCTCGATCGCAAGCGGCGCGCCGAAGATGTCGCCCACGAACCAGCTATAATTCGCCCAGTTGGTGCCGAACTCAAACTCCATTATGATGCCGGTCGCGACGCCGATGGCGAAATTTATACCGAAAAGGCGCAGCCAAAATTTAGTGATTTTGAGCCACTCCTGCTTACCGGTCGCGACATATAGGCTCTCCATAAACGCCACGATAAAGCTAAGCCCCAGCGTTAGGGGCACGAAAAGAAAGTGATAAAGCGCCGTGAGCGCAAACTGCGCCCTCGACCAATCCACGCTAGCAAGCTCTTGCATTCCTACTCCTTAGTCAAATTTTTATAGATGAAATCGATTTTTTCTTGATCGGTTTTAAATTTAGAATCCAAGTTTTCGTCGAAAATGAAAAATTTAAGTAGCACGAAAATTATAAATAGCTTGATCAAAATCACTGCCCATAGCGTTTTGCCAAGCTTCATCGAAGCAAATCCGTGCGCGTAAAATTTTAAAATTTTGCCGAAAAACATCAAATTTTAACCTTTAGCAATTATTAGTTTATATTTTTTATTGTATAACAATTAATTAAAATTTAGCTTTAAATTTTGAAATTTTGGTAGCAATTTTATCTTTTTAATAAATGAGTTTTTGCGCCACTACACTTAAATAAAGTTTCTTTGAAACCGATCGCATTTTACTTAAACTGCACAAAATTTTAGTTTAGATTTGTCATAAAATTTTAAAATAGAACATATCAAGAAGCAAGTAGAAAAATATGCGAGGTTTTGCCAAGCATCTTTGTGCCTAATTCGTAGCGATTTTTAATAGAATTTTTTGTAGGCAAATTAACACGGCTTAGCCGAAAGTAGGCGTAAGAATTTTGAGACTAAACGCCCAAAGCTACACGATACAAAATTTAAGAACGGATAATTAACTCGACGCAAAATTTAAATCATTTCGTTAGGCTGGGCGGATAATTGAAAAGCCTAAGAGCCGATTTAGCGTAAATTTGCAGCACGGCTCATCAGCGATACAATCTCTGCTAAGTCGAATTTGCCGCTGAAAAAGAGATTGAAAGCAAGCGCGCCCTGATTTATCAGCATCTCTTTGCCGTCTTTTGCAGGCAAATTTTTTGCGCGCGCTGCTTGCAAAAACGGAGTCTGCTTGCCGTAGATAGCGTCAAAAGCAAATTTTGCGCGGGATAAAATTTCATCTATTACCCCCTCGGGTGCAGGCAGCGCATCATCTTTGAGCCCCGCGCCGGTGGCATTGACGATAAGATCGTAGTCTTTGGATCTAAAATTTTCATAGGTAAAAAATTCCTCGCAGCCGAAGTCAAAATCTTTTACGCTGCGGTTTAGGATGTCAAATTTCACGCCGTTTTTGCTTAGCACGTAGCCGATTGCCCGCGTCGTGCCGCCCGCGCCTAAAATAAGCGCGTTGCGAATCTCGCCAAAATCCAAGATCGCGCAGAAAAACCCCTGCGCGTCGGTGTTAAAGCCGTGCAGCGCACTGCCTTTTAGCACCAGCGTATTTACCGAGCCGATCCTTTGCGCCGCCTCGCTTAGGACGTCGCATGCTTTAAATGCGTCGAGCTTAAAAGGCACGGTCACGTTCGCACCCGTAAGCCTTAAAGCTTCAAATTTAGCGCGCAACTCCTCGCCGCGCTGCAGCAAAACCCGCCCGTAGTAGGCGTCCAGCCCCAAAAATTTTATCGCGTAATTATGAAGTAGCGGCGAGAGTGAGTGGGCGATCGGATTGCCGAAAACCGCGAATCTGTCCACTATTTCACTCGGTAGATATACGCTCCGCTATTGATGCTGCGCATATCGCTAAGTGCCTTTTGTAGCGCCTCGCCCTCGAAAGGTCCGACTAAAATTTTAGTCACGCTCTTGCTGCCGACGTGAGTTTGCAGCGCAATTGGGCTATAGCCTTTTTTGGTGATTTTTTTCGTATCGGCGCCGTTTGGATCATAGGCATTTGAAGCAAAGACCTGCACATAACTGCCGTTTGCCACGCTGGTGCTGGTGCTCTTTGCTGCAACGCCAGCCTTTACGCTCTCGCTTTTAGACTCCGGCTTGCTGGCTTCTTTTTTAGGCTCGGGCTTAGCGGGCTCTTTCTTGGCTTCAGCTTTCGCATGTTCCTTTTTAGCTTCCGTTTTTGAAGGCTCTTTTTTAACTTCTATTTTTGCTTGTTTTTCAGGTTCTTTTTTAGGCTCTACTTTCTGCTCGACTTTTCTAATTTCGGTTTTAGAAGGTTCTTTTTTCATCTCATCTTTTGCAGGCTCTTTCTTAGGCTCTGGCTTTTTTACGTCCGTTTTCTCAGGCTTTTTGGCTTCGTCTTTAGGCTCAATCTTTTTACTTTCTATTTTAACTTCGGATTTTTTTGGCTCTTCTTTGATTTCGGGCTTTTGGATTTCTACTTTCTGTGCTTCAGGCTGAGCGCTTGCAACAACCTTACTTTCGGAATTAGGCTCTTGGGTTTTTATCTCTACTTTGGTTGGAGCTGCAGATGCTGTATTGGGTTCTGATTTCACTTCTACAGGCTCAGGTTGCGAAGGCTCAGGTTTTTGAACTTGTACGACAGGCTTTTGCTCCGCTTTGGCAAGCTCTTCTTCACTAGGCATAGTAAGACCTGCGTTAGTATCAATATCGTCTTTATTAATAGCTTTCATTATGATTAAAATGATTAAGAATAAAACTACAACGCCGGCTGCGACGGTAAGACCCTTTTTCAAATTCGCGTTCTTATCGACATTGCCGCTATTGATCACTATGTCGTCTATGCTGCTCATATCGAAATTTTTGTCGTTCATACTCTCTCCTAAGATTATTATTTACTTTGTAAATTCTACTACGCAAAATTTACGAAATAGATAATTCGGGTAAGCTTACCCGAATTTATTAAATTTAATACATCGCGCGGTCGTAGATGATAAAGCGGTGCGCCAAATCTCGCACCTCCTCTTTGACCTGCGCCTGAAGCTTGGAATTTGAGATGTCGCTTAGCACGTCGGCGATTTTATTTCCGATAAACTCAAATTCTTTCTCCTTCATGCCGCGTGCCGTAAGCGCGGGACTGCCGACACGGATGCCGCTGGTGACGAACGGGCTGCGCGTCTCGCCCGGCACGGTATTTTTATTTGTCGTGATGCCTGCATTTTCAAGCGCGGCGCTAGCGTCCTTGCCGCTAAAATCCCTATTTAAAAAGCTCATTAAAATCAGATGGTTATCGGTACCGCCGCTTACTAGATCAAAGCCGCGCCCAACCAGCGTTTCGCCCAAAACTCTAGCGTTTGCCTTGACCTGCTTGGCATAGACCTTCCATTCGGGGCTTAGATTGTGTTTAAAGCCCACCGCTTTAGCGGCGATGACGTGCATTAGCGGGCCGCCCTGGATGCCTGGGAAGATCGCCGAGTTGATCTTTTTAGCAAATTCCTCGTCGTTGGTCATTATGATGCCGCCGCGCGGACCACGAAGCGTTTTATGCGTTGTCGAGCTTACGACGTGGCAGTGCGGAAACGGATTAGTATGTTCGCCTGCAACGACTAGCCCTGCAACATGCGCTATGTCGGCGAAAAGAAACGCGCCCACGCTATCTGCGATCTGTCTAAATTTAGCAAAATCTATCTCGCGCGTATAGGCGCTCGCGCCGCAAACGATCATCTTCGGTTTTACGATCTGAGCGATCTCAAGCA
>CAJPSJ010000044.1 GCA_905373295.1 uncultured Campylobacter sp.
ATACTGGTAAAAAAGTTACAGATAATCCATTTAGAATAATATATGAACTAGAATCTATAAGAAGCGATATCGGGAATATACCAAAGCAAGAGATTGTAGATATTTTAAAAGAGATTTTAAATGAGTTTAAAGGAGGAGAGGTTATAACAAGCTCTGTCCCTAAAGAAAATATTCAAGTAACTTTCGTATCAAAAATTTAAAGAAAAGGGGATAAAGTGGCGTTTGTTACAGAGCGTATTTCAAAAGAGGATATTGAAAAATATAGTTTATTGGAAACGATAAACAAAATACGTAAAAAATATGATGATGATGAAATTAGTCTATGGTTCCTAGAAAGATTAGATTGGTGTATAGACCGAGAAAATAACACTTGGCTAATTCGTATATCGCATGATCATTTAAGAGATATAGGAGATTATGCCTTAACTAAAACGATATGGTTATTGCATTATAAAAGTAACGATATAGAGCTGGACTTGAGGTGGATTTTTAATGATGAAACGATTGGCGATCCGTATAGAATTATTTATGAGCTTCACGATATAAAAACAGATGCCGAGAATACAACCGGCGATGAAATTATAGATATTTTGAGAAAAATTTTAAGCGTATATGGCGGTGGCGGAGTTGGACTAGAAAATTTTACTCCAAAAGAAAAATTAAAGGCAAGCTTAATGGTCAATTTATAGCAAAGTAAAAATACAAGCCACAGGGCAAAACAACAAATGCCGAATTAAAGAAATAGTAGATGATTAAACCGCCTGCGATTAAGAAAACTATTTGCTTTATACCGATCATCAATATGCAGTCGATTTAAAATTTTACCATCGTAATAGGATAAATTTCAAAACCCCGTCCGCTTAAATCAGCATCGGCTTTAGCTTGCGTGCCGAAAAGTCGGGCCTCTCGCCGCGAGCTAGAGCGATGAGCTCATCCGTCGTAATTAGATAAAAGCCCGCGAGCCCTCTGCCAAAAAGCCTTTGGATTTCATCGCTTCTGCCGTCTAAAAAATCAAGCGCGAGCTTGGAATTTACTAGCAAAAAATCGCTTCCGCTATCAAATGCGTCAAATAAAATTTCGCCCCCCAGCCGCAGCGCGCACTCCTGCTCGCGCTCGTATATCTGCGCTCCAAGCGGCGCACCTTCGTGCTCAAAGTGCACGATCTGCGCGCTCAGCCTGCTAGCCAGCTCCTCCGCAGCCTCGTCGTACCACACGGCGACGTTAAAGCCGCTAAAATTGTGCTTCGCGCCCGCTGCGTCAAATTCCGCCATGCTCTGCGCGCTTAAAATTTTATTGCTCTGCGCTGGCTCAAATTTTAAAATATCGCAAAACGCCCTGTATGCCGCGCGGTCGTCAAACTCCATCCCCACGGCGTCGCACTTCGTGAAATACGCCATCTGCGGCTCGATGATCTCTAAAATCCTCATACGCTCGCTCGGGTGCTTCTGCATCAGGCGGTGCGCGAAGATAAAGGCGCTGTTGCCCAAAAACTCCTGCGAGCATGCGGGGATTTTCGTCGAGTAAAAATAGGGCGCGAGGCTTTTGTAAAACTCGAAATCAGTAGCGTCCGCGATCCTCTCAAAGGCTTTAAATTTATCCAAAAACGCCCTCGGCTCGCAGCGCAGGTCTTTAACCGCCTCTTTTTCGCTAAGAGGCGAGATGATTAGTTCGCTTCCAAAGTGCGCTATAAGCGTATCTAGCGGCTCTTTTACGCTCACCGTGGTGCCGCCGATTTTTACAAATTCCACTCCTTGCGCGCTGAAATAGGGATCGTGCGCGCAGATGTCGTCAAGCAGCGCCGCGAGATCGGCAAAGGGCGCGCTTTCATAAACATAGGGCTTGAAGTAGCTTGCGACGTCGCAGCGAGGATCGAAGCGAAAGAGCCTGATTAGCATTTTTCATCCTTTTTTTATGGCGAATGATACTAGAATTTGCCTTAATAATGAGTTTTTTAGGCTCAATTTTATAAAATTGCGCCTTAGATTAACGCAAAGGTCGGCTATGAAAAATTTATACACCCTAAATCACGCGCCGATAAATGCGCATTTTAGTAAAAACTCAAGCGATTTCGTCGTGCGCGAAGTGCCGCTTTACGAGCCTAGCAATGAGGGCGAGCACTGCATTTTGCTGCTGCAAAAAAAGGGCATCAGCACGCACGAGGCGTTGCGGATTTTAAGCGAACACACGGGTGCAAAGATGCGCGAGTTCGGCTACGCGGGGCTTAAGGACAAGCAGGGTCTTACGACGCAGCACGTTAGTATGCCCGCTAAATTTGAGCCTGCGCTGGGCGGATTTTCGCACGAAAGTCTTAAAATTTTAAGCGTGCAAAGGCACAAAAACAAGCTTAAAATCGGCCATCTGAAGGGCAACGACTTTTTCATCCGCCTAAAAAAGGTCCTGCCGCCCGACGCCGTTAAGCTCGCAGCCGCGCTAGATATGCTAGGGCGCGAGGGCTTTGCGAACTACTTCGGCTATCAGCGCTTCGGCAAGTTCGGCGACAACGCGGCGCAGGGCGAGGAGGTGCTGCGCGGACAGAGGCGGCTTAAAAACCCCAAAATACGCGACTTTCTAATCAGCGCCTATCAGAGCGAGCTTTTCAACCGCTGGCTTAGCAAGCGGGTCGAAATTTCAAAATTTGCGGCGGAATTTAGTCTTGGCGAGTTTGCTAAAATTTACGAACTAAGCAAAGATGAGGCACGCGAGATCGCGGCTCAGCCGCAGTTTTTTAAGCTGCTAAGGGGCGAGATTTTAGGACACTTTCCTCGTGGCGCGTTTTTTAGCTGCGACGATCTTGGCGCGGAGTGCGAGCGGTTTACGAGGCGAGAAATCACGAGTGCAGGTCTAATCGTCGGGCGAGCAAAGCTGCGAGCTAGCGGGCTTGGCGGTAGATTTGAAGATGAAATTTTTGCGCCCTCGCGCGAGTTTGAGGCGCAGATGAACGGCTCGCGCAGGTTTGCGTGGAGCTTTATGGAGCGCGTACAGCACTCCTATGATGCGCAAAACGCGCATTTTAGCTTCAGTTTTTACCTGCCGAAAGGCTCTTACGCGACGGTCGTTTTGGAAGAAATTTTGCATCGAGATATATTCGAGGGCGCCGCGACAGACGAGGATTGAGCCGCATCGCGCGCTGTAGGGTAAGGACTCACGCGTCCCATGTCATGCCACGTCAAACCGCGCCGTAGAGTAGGGTTCGCACCACATTTACGCTACGGCGTAGCGCACCGCACCGCGCTGCAGAATAGGGCTCACGCCACGCCACGCCCCACGTCAAACCTCACCTCATCACGCTGCACGGAATTTTAGAGCTAGCTGCGTGGGTCTAAATTTGCGCGGCGATGAAATTTTATGAAATTTCGTGAAATTTTATCGCAACAAGCGCGCCGTTTTGTCTGAGCTATAGAATTTCAAATTTAAAATTTTATTCGGCTCGGTCGCAGATGAAATTTTATAAAATTCTACTCTACGACGATCTGTTTTTGCCGCGTCAAAATTTCGTAGCGGCGCAGATCGCGAGCTAAAATTCCGCACTCGCGGCGTAAAATTTCAATCCTTAAATTCCGCGAGCCCTGAAATTTAAGCCAAAAAAGCTATAATTGCGCTCGGGTGTGGCGTGCGGTCGCTCCGCAAGGAGAGGAAAGTCCGAGCTGCGATAAGACAAGGTTGCGTCTAACGGACGCCGGGGGCAACCCTAGGGAAAGTACAACAGAAAGCAAACCGCCGCGCAAGCGGTAAGGGTGAAAGGGCGGGGTAAGAGCCCACCGCGCGCGTGGAGACACGGGCGGCAATGCAAACCCAACCTGCAGCAAGAACGGGTGGTTTCGTCTTATATTCGAACCGTTCGCTCGAACCGATTTGCAAAAATCGGTCTAGATAAATGACCGCTGTAACGGAACTCGGCTTATAACCACACCTCTTTTTACGCTGAATTTATTTGCTTGGAATAAGGAAAAAATTTTGAAAAGCTTAATTTTATGCAGTACGCTTTGCGCCATCGTTTTAGGGCTCGGAGGCTGCGCGAGTGCAGGTCCTGATAAGTCAATAATATTGCAGGGTGACGCCCATGATCGTGCCTGTGCGGAGGTTTATGGGCGCTACAAAGAGCTCGAAGCGAAGCTCTTGGCGGTCGAGGATCGATACGCAAACCCAAGCGTTGCGAACGATTATATACAGACTTACGACGAGTACGAGCGCACCATCGCCTACTACAATAAAAATTGCGCGACCGATAAATAAACAGCGTAGATTGAGCGTGATTTAGTATAAACATGACTGCGGCGCAGCGGTACAAAACGCTCAAAAATTTTATGAAAATTGCTAAGAACTATTTAGAATTTTGCGCGAAGCAAAAAAGCATCTAAAATTTATTGCGTACGCTTGGCTCTAGCGATACGAAGTCGCGGCACGGCGTATATCGGCGGTGCTTATTTGTGCCCGCATTTAGCTTAGCGCGCCAAATTTGCTGTAATCGTATAACGGCGTCACACTCGCGCATTGGCTAAGGAACGCGCAATTTATTAATCGAATCGGCGCTAAGCCGTGGAATTTTGCTCAAAAATTCCGTCGCGTGGATTTGATTAGCGTCTAGGTGCTTAAATCGATTGTAAAATCAGGTCTCAAAAATCCTATCACTCGGTTTTCGACCTGCTGCGCGATTTTCGTGGCGTATAAGAGCGGTAAAACGAGATCGTTAGGGTAGCTTTAAGGTGCAGTGTAATTTTTTCGCTTGCGCATGCGGTTTTTAAGGCGCTTGGTAATTTCAGTTTGCTCGCAGAGTTTTAAGATGTGCGGTTTTTTGAGACTATAGTAGCGAGATTTTGGGTTTTTAGCGCGAAGGTATTTGGCGAATTTGCAGTGCTATGGCTTTGATTTTTGTCGAGAAATTTTAGAATTTTACGATTTCACAAGAGAATTTTGTGTGTTTTGGCGCCGCGTCGAACTTAAAATTTTATCTTGCCGTCGCGTAAGATTGCGCGTCTAATCTTTCCATTTTTTAAATACGGCGTATGTTTTGAGATTTGCGTCCGTTTTTGAAATTTTACTCCGAATAAACTCCGAATTCACAAAATAAGTCGCCCGGCGATAATTTTAAAAAGCCTGCAAGCCCGTAGCAAAAGCTAAAGCTTTATGAGAGGCAGAGTTTAAGGCCTTTGTCGATAATTTAGCCGCTCAGAATGCTACGACTTTAAAATTTAGCGAGTTAAATTTAAAATTTACGCCACTTGCTGCGGCTGATAAAATTTCGCGAGCTAAATTGCGTTGAAATTTTACGAACGGCGACAAAAAATATTCGGCGTAGAATTTTATTTGGCTTGCTTATGCGGAGCGAGGGTTTAAGCTTGCAAGTAACCGCGGTTTTTGCTTTACGCTCGTACCAATCGTCCAAAGCAACCACCGCGTATTAGCGCGATGTTTATCTTGGCTACGCTTTAATGCGCGAGGTTTTTGTGTCGCCGTAAAATACAAATTTATGAGCTTTCGGGACTGTGGATTAATTTTGCGCGCTTGCAGATCGTTTTTGAAATTTTGTCAAAATATGAAATTATATCCGCGCAACGCCCATAAATTTCTCAGCGCTAAACGGATGATCCAGCTCGCAGCGCTGCTGTTTGAAATTCATAGTACCCGTAAGCCGCTTTTTAGAGTTTCACCAAAATACGAAATTTCGCTCATGAATCATGAATTCCGCCTCTGAAATGTAGAATTTGCCCACTATCGTAGATTTACGCATGCAATATGTGGCGTCAAATTTTGTTTCGGTATAGCAGCGTTGAATTTCTTGGGCGGAAAGCGTATCGATTGATCTTGTCACATCGTGATGAGGGCGTGCGTTTAATGCTTGAGCGGATTGAATTAGCTCGCGCGTCCATGAAATTTATTAGCCGATCAAATTTTATGCGCGTCAGACAGCCTTAGAATTATGCTCGCTCGCGTAACAAATCCATTAAGCTGAGTTTTAAATTCTGTCTATCTGCCTCAAATGGAAATTTTATCTGCAAAATAGGCGAGGCGTAAATTGAATTGAATGCCGCTCGCCTGCCTGTGAAATTCCGCCGCGTTACGGCGTGCTAAGGCACCCGAAGCGCCGCATTGTACGCTACGGTTTGCCGCCTCACAGCTCGCTAAAACGCTCAAAGCGGGCTTTTAGAGATTTTGCATTTTTGTTTAAAAGCTCTGCTTGCGCGGCGAGCTTATCTGCGTATGCTTGAAGCGCCGTCGTATACTTAGCATGCGCCTCAAAGTCCGATTTTAGCGCGTAAATTTCATCTTTTACCGATTTTATATTTTGCGCGAGTGCCTCGTCTTTTACGAAGGTGCGGATCGTGCCTAAAAGCGCCAGCAGCGTCGTGGGTGATGCTGCAAAAATGCCGATTTGCGCGCAGTATTCAAGCACCTGTGGCAGCCTCTCGCAGACGTAGACGAAAACCGCCTCACTCGGCACGAATAGCACCGCAAACTCCGTGCTAAGAGGCGGTATTATGTATTTTTCCGCTATATCTGCGGCGTGCTTTTTCATATCGGCGGCGAGTTGCTTATCCGCACTAGCAAGCGCTGCGGCGTCGTTTGAGGCGGAGGCAGCGATGATCTTTTCATAGCTTTGAAGTGGGAATTTTGAGTCGATGCAAAGAATTTTTTCTTTTGCGATATGCAGCGCGCAGTCCGCAATCCTGCCGTTTGGTAGGTGCTTTTGCAGCTCGTAAAATGCAGCGTTTTGCCCGTAAATCATCGATAAAATTCTCTCTAATCGGTACTCGCCGAAGTTGCCGCGTAGTTTGACATTACCTAAAATCGAGTTTAGCCTTGCGATTTCGTCGCGCACCTGCAGTGAAGTTTTATTTTGCTCGCTCATTCGCGCTAGATTTTCCGCTATGTCCTTAAAGCCGCGATCTAGCGAGCTTAAATTTTCGCTAAGTGCGCTGTTTTGGCGTTGCAAGCCCTCGCCCAGGGATCTATTAAGATAATAGAGCTTATCGTTAAAGCCGTCATTTAGGCTTTGATTTAGCTTAAAAAGCTCGGCACTTGCTCTCGCACTTTGAGCTGTGAGCCTTTCGCTTAAAAGCTCGCTAAGCGCGGAGTTTGCATCGCTTATGCGGCGGTTTTGCAGCACGAGCGCGATTAGCAGGGCAAGCACTAGCGCAGCAAAAAACGCAAACGCCGCGAGCAAAATCCCATCAGCGCCCATTTTCTTGCACGCTTTGCGGATCTAAAATTTCATTTTTGTAGCGCAGATATTCGATATCGTTGTTAAGCGCACGATTTTCCTCAAGCAAAACCTCGTGCTTGGTACGAAGCGCGGCGATGTCGCGGCTGATGTAATAAATTTCGTTGCGGATGTAAATTGCCGGCACCGTCAGCAAAAACGCAAATCCGATCAGCAGATAAACGACTAAAAGCTGATAAAGCGTGAGATTTTTCTCCTTTTTTTTCTCAGCGTCGTAGTTGCGTAGCAGCTCGTCTTGTGCGCCCGCGAAACTACCGTAGCCGCGTCCTGCAGCAAGGCTTGCATAATCATGCGCGCCCAGATCTGCGTAATTTTGATTTTGTGTACCTGTAAAGTTCGCACCCACAAACGCCGCATAATCCGCCTTGCCGGTAAAATTGGCACCTGCAAAATCGCCGCAGCCTGCCTCGCTTGCCGAATTCTCGCTGCCGCGATTAGCTAAAAGATTTGCGCCGCCACGTCCTTTGAATTTTACTTTGCTGTTTTTATTAAATTTTGTTCCGCCGCTTTCGGAATTTAGATAGTTTTGGGCGTTTGCGAAGCCTGAACTTTCGAATTCTAAGCCAGCAAAATCGTCGTAACCGCCCGCTGCGCCCGCGTAGTTTCGTTTTACGGAAAGATCCGCGGCAAGCTTATCCTCTAGCTCCTCATCCGTCAGATCCTCCATAGCTCGTCTTTTCGCAAGCTCTATACCCGCTAGATCAGATGTTCCTGCGAAGTCGTGCCCGTCATCGTCGTCGGCAAAATATTCATATTTATTCATCTAAAATCTCCATAAATTTAAAACCACGATCTTATCTTTACTCGCCGCCAAGGCGCCTGCGTCAAGATAAATTCAGCTCGAAGCCCGCAGCTCACGTGTACCCAGCAATGAGCCGTTAAGGTGAAATTTAAAAGTCAAAGTTACGGGCAAAATTTTTCTTTGCAATTTTACCTCGGTAAATGGAATTTTATCTTAACTCGCCAAATTCTATCTCGGCCAGCAAAAGCAAAATTTTACTTTAGCAGGCTATTGCGTTTATTTATCTGGCTCTTTGCACGATATTGTATAGCAGCAGAAGCTTCAAAAGAAGCATTGCGTTAATTTTGCTCGCCTTTTGCACCGGCAGGCTCGTGGATCTAGGTAAAGATCAATTCCGCCGTAGCGGGCAAGATTATGCTGCTTTTCCCCATTTTATACGCTGCCGGCTTGCAAAATTTATATCGGCAGCAGAGTTATCTGCTGAGTCTAGCTGTCTAGTTTAAAATTTTTACGTTGATAGTTTTTGCATTTGCGGCGAAATTTCATTTACTTCACCGCTATCTATCTGCAAAATTCTATCTTGGCAAGCGGAATTTTAATGTCTTTGCCTGTTTGCACCGCCTCTTTGGGAAATTCATTTTGACAGGTAAAAATCGAGCTCACTTTACCGAGATTGACTATTTATAAAATTTTGTCAAATAATCTGAAAAATCGCTTAAAATTTTTACTGCGTCTTCGATGCGCCTTAAAACGCTAAGCGAAGGATATCGCTTGCAAGATAAGCCCTATCATCTAAAATAGCGATGAAATCAATGGCTCGCTTGCTAAATTTCGTAAAGCAAAGGGCGAGTTTGACATTACGCCGCTTGCTTTAGGCGCCAAATTTTAACTCTCACTCTGTTTTGTATCTATGCTGCCACTTAGTTTTTAAAATATGCAGCAGTCAATAAATCTCATAAAATTATACATTAAATTTAGCGTAAAATTAAACGTTAAATTTTATGATTTAGACATTGCGCGTTTGAAATAACGCTGAAAATATCATAAATTCTAAAGCGAATCTTTGAAAGCTGAATTTTAAAATTCCATAAAATTTTAAAATTTAATGCTTGCAAATCTATAAATTTTACAAAATTTCGTCAAAATTTAAAATTCATAGCAAGCAAAGACGGTTATTTCAGTCGAAAAATTCTTAGCTTTGCGCTCGCTGCTCGCGAGTTTTGCGCAAGCTCTTGCGCGTCCGCTATTATAGGGCTTTTGGTTAGGATTTTACCTAACGAATGTCCGCCGCCGCATTCGCAGCGCATAAACTCTCTAGGACAGATGCAATCGCGCCCCCACGCCCTAAATCGCTCCTTTACTATGCGGTCTTCAAGCGAATGGAATGAAATTATAGCGACAGTTGCATTAGTTAGAATTGAATCGCGCGATTTTTGCTCGATAAGTGCGAGCAGGCGTCTTAGCTCGCCAAGTTCGTCATTTACCTCGATGCGGATCGCCTGAAATGCTAGCGCAGCCGTGCTGATGCTGCGCCCTTTAACGGGCTTCGTTCCGATTAAATTTGACAAAGCTTTAGCACTTGTTAGTGGTGCGTTAGCCCGCGCAGTAGCTATTTTAGCAGCGATTGCGTTAGCGTTTGTTAGCTCGCCGTATTCGCGGAAAATGCGCGCCAGATCCGCTTGCGAGTAGCTGTTTACGACATACGCCGCATCTAGCGCTGCGCTCTCGTCCATTCGCATATCCAGCGCATCGCTTTTGGTGGAAAAGCCGCGCGAGTTTTTATCCAGCTGAAGAGATGAAACGCCAATGTCGGCTAAGATCCCACGAACTGCGCGGAGCTTTTGCTCGGGTAGAATTTCTAAAATTTCGCTAAATTTTGCTTTGCGAATTTCTATGCGATCTTTAAATTTACTGAGCCGCTCGCGCGAAAATTCTATCGCTTGGGCATCTCTGTCGCAAGCGATAAGCTTAAGACGCGGATTAGCGGTCAAAATGCCCTCGCTGTGCCCTCCGTAGCCTATCGTGCAGTCGATAACATAGCCGTCTTCAAGCTGCGAAAATGCTGCGATCGTTTGCGAAAAAAGTACCGGAATATGTGGAGCTTGCACCTGAATTTATCCTTTTGAAATTTCTAATCCTATATAATAGCGAAATTTTTTATAAAGGCGAGAGATGGACGAGTATTATTATGAAATTTTACGCAAAATTTCGCTTTCTATGTTTAGAGATAGGCTTTTTGGGATCTTTCACGGCTCGATTTCAGCAAAAATTAAAGAAAATCAATTTTTGATCAACAAAAAAGACGCGATTTTCGATAGCCTGGATAGGGATGATTTTATAACGTTGTTTTCAAAAAAAGACTATCGCTGGCAGGATGCTAGCATCGATAGCGATATACATATAAATATTTACAAAAATATAAAAGAGGCGAAATTCGTAACCTACGCGACACCGCCGTATCTTGTCGCATATACGCTGGAGCATGATTTTATTTTGCCGCGAGATTACTTTGGGGCGAGTAAATTTAAGCGCATTGAAATTTACGATCCTAAGAACTACGACGACTGGCACGAGCGCGCGCCGTACGAAATTTGTAACTATATGATAAATGAAAATAGCGATATAATGGTAATTCGCGGCTATGGGGTTTTTGCCCATGCAAGGAGCGCGCAGCAAATGGCGAAAAAAATAGCGATTTTAGAAATGAGTTCAAAGCTGCTTTTGCTAAGCTAAGATTAATGTATACCAAATCATTTACTAACGCGTTATAATTCGCCAAAAATGCCTATTTTTCAGCCTTACATAAGGTTTTATCTGTATAATTACTAACAAAAAATTTCTTTAGTTAGCTATTTAAGGATTTGGATGATAGAATG
>CAJPSJ010000045.1 GCA_905373295.1 uncultured Campylobacter sp.
GGCACGTGATCTTTGGCGATTACGCCAAAACGGGCGACGGCATCGCAAGCGCGCTGCAATTCGCTGCTTGTATGCTGGATATGAAAAAGAAGGCAAGCGAATTTTCGGGGATGATTAAGCCCTATCCGCAAATTTTAAAGAATTTAAAAATTTCGGATAAAAAGCCGCTTGAAAAATTAAAAGGGCTAAAGGAGCTTGAAACAAGCCTTAAAGCGGACAAAATCCGCTCGCTCTTTCGCTACTCCGGCACCGAAAACGTTATCCGCCTCTTAATCGAGGGCAAAAACGAAAAACTGCTGCAAAAGCGAATGGACGAGGTCGAGAAATTTTTTACTAAAGCCCTAAATGAGTAGCGTTGCGGTGAAATTTTACGGCGCGACAAGCTCATGGCTCGGTACAAAAGGCGCGGATAAAAAATGCAGGCTTTATATATTCAAATTTGGATTGCGAGATGGCTAAGACCTGTATTAAATTTATCCTGCTTTTCGCGGTAATCTTTGCAATCGATCAAGCGATCAAACTTCTGTTTTTAAACGGCTTTTCGTGGCAGGGGGAGTTTTTTTCGCTAGAGCTTACGCTTAACCGCGGCGTTGCGTTTTCGATGTTTGCGTTTTTGGGCGAAAATTTAAAATTTATCCAGATCGCGCTGATCTCGGTACTTGCGGCGTATGTATTTTGTCATAAAAAGCTCTTTTGCGAGCATTGGATGCCGTTTGCGCTGATGCTTGCGGGAGGTTGTTCAAATTTGCTCGATCGCTTCATTCGCGGCGGCGTGGTCGATTACGTCGCATGGCATAAGTGGTTTGAGTTCGCGGTGTTTAATTTCGCCGACGTGATGATAGATCTGGCCGTCGTGATTTTTATCTTCCAAAGCTACAAGATCGCGAAAAAGGAGAAAAATGAAGAGAAATAATTACATCGCTTACGCGCTTTGGTTTTTAGGTGCGTTTTCGTGGATCGCAGCTATGCCGATCGGCGGCGGACTGCATAGAATTTATTGCGGCAAATTTATCAGCGGATTTGCTCAAATCGCGCTATTTTGGCTAGGGAGCTTTACACTATGGTTTTTAGTGGGCTTTTTATTTTGGGCGATTTGGGGAATTTGGATTTTGCTAGATATATTTTTCGTAGGAATTTGGGTAGAAGATTTAAATGCTTTTGCAAGCGAGACGGAGGAGGACGACTACGAGGGGCGTCTGAAAAAGGTCGATGCACTCTACGAGCTGTATCAAAAAGGCGCGATTTCCAAAGAGGAATTCGAGGCGCGAAAAGAAATTTTAATGAGAGATTAAGGAGAAAAAATGAGTTACTATTGGTTTAAATTTGTCCATTTTGCGGGCTTTATTTCATGGATGGCGATGCTGTTTTACATGCCGCGTCTGTATGTTTATCACGCTGAAAATTTAGACAAGCCGGATTTCGTAAAGGTTGTTAAAAAGATGGAGCGGATGCTGTATCACGCGATCGGCTGGATAGCGATGGCAGTGACGGTTTTTAGCGGCGTGATGCTTATCATTTTAAATCCTGGGCTTATGAAAATGGGATATTTTCATATAAAATTACTAGCCGGAGTTTTGCTAATCTGTTATCATTTGTGGCTGTATTATTATATGTATAAATTTGAAAAAAACGAGTGCCACAGGAGCGGAAAATACTTCCGTGCGATCAACGAAGGCCCTACGATCATAATGTTTATAATACTTTATGCAATACTAATAATGCCGAATTTACCGAGCAACTAGCCCGTTTTGATAAAAATTTAATTAAAATTTGCATAAAATTAGAGCAAAATTTTAAAGGAAGCATGTGCAACATATCATTAAGAAAATTTTATCAAGTGAAAGCAGCGCCGGCGTTATATTACTTCTATCCGCGGTTTTTGCGATCGTAGCTCAAAATGTAGAATTTTTATCAAAGTATTACGAAGCGTTTTTGCATTTGAGTTTTACCATAGGCGTCGGTCCTGCAAAGCTCGATGAATCGATGCATTTTTTGGTAAACGACGTTCTCATGGCGATATTTTTCTTTGCCATCGGACTTGAGCTAAAGCGCGAAAAGATCGAAGGGCAGCTGCGCCACTTCTCTCAAATTTTACTTCCTAGCTTCGCAGCTTTGGGCGGAGTAATGATGCCCGCAATCATATTTTCGATCATCAACTGGGGCGATGCCGTCGCGATGAAGGGCTGGGCAATCCCTACGGCGACCGACATAGCCTTTGCTGTGGGCGTGATGGCGCTTTTAGGTAAAAAAATCCCGGCTAGCCTTAAAATTTTTGTTTTGACGCTTGCGATAATGGACGATCTGTGTGCAATTTTAATCATCGCTTTGTTTTATTCCTCTACCATAAACGCAATCTATCTAGGCGGCGCAGCTGCCTGTGTCGCAATAATGCTAGCGATGAGCAGACTTGGCGTCGATAAAAAGCTTCCGTTTATCATCGTGGCCGTGGTGCTGTGGGTGATGGTACTAAACTCCGGTATCCACGCGACCATCGCAGGAGTGCTTGCGGGCTTTTGTATCCCGCTTAAGACCCGCTCGGGCTCTATGCTAAAGGATATGGAGCACGGACTAGCCTACCCCGTAAATTTCTTCATCTTGCCGATCTTTGCTTTCACAAATGCTGGCGTTTCGCTAGCAGGCATTAGTCCTAGCTTCCTTTTCGGTCCGGTGCCGATGGGTATCATGCTAGGGCTATTTTTCGGTAAACAGATCGGAATTTTTGCCTTTAGCTGGATCTTAATCAAAGCCAAAATCGCCTACATGCCCGAAAACGCAGGCTGGCCACAGCTTTACGCCGTGGCAATTATCTGTGGTATCGGCTTTACGATGGCGCTTTTCGTCGATGGCCTCGCATACGGCGGCAGCGATATGTATCATTACACAGACAAGCTCGCGGTATTTTTAGGCTCGATAATTTCCGGGGTAGTTGGATTTTTCGTCGCAAAAGCAGTCGCGGTAAAACAAAGCTAAAATCCATAAAGGGTTGGAGTCTGAAAATTCTACGAGCAACACAAAATTTCAAAATTCTAAGAGCGGCTCTAAATTTTAAAAATTTATACGCTACAAAATTTTGCTTAAAATTCTATTTGATCCAAGCGCAGCTTAAATCACCAAAATCCCCGCATTTTGCATTAAGCTTAGCGCGCATTCGTCGTAGTAGCCGTGCTCATGGTTCGGCGCATCGTATGTAGCTACCGCACCTCGCGGAACGATGACGTCCTTATCCTCGCCAATTTCGTTGAGATAGGTGCGAAGGCTAAGCGTGAACTGCATCACGCAGATGTCGGTGCAACAGCCCGTAATCACAAAGCGATCGAAGCCGTCCAGAATTTTCTTATCCAAATTATGAAAGCCGTTCGTACTGCGCTTAAAAGTGACGTTTTGCTCGCTTACGTAGGGTGCTAGCTCCTCGATCACCTCCGCTTCGGGCGAGCCAACTAGACAGTGGATCGGGTAGCGCTTCATCTCCAAATCCCGCTCGGCGTGGGCGTCGCAGATGAAATGCACGTTTTTCGCCGCCTCAATCTGTTTAAGCACCGCAGGAGCTATCTTTGCGATGCTAGGATCGGCCATCGCGCCGAATTTTACGAAGCCGTTTAGCATATCGATCACAAATACCAAAGTTTTCATCAAAACTCCTTATAAATTTCAGGTTTCATATCTTTTAAAAAATCCATTTTAGCGCGAAATTTTAAAATTTCATTTAAATCCGCCCGAGCAATCTTCACGACCTCTTTTTTCCCCAGGCGCGCGATGATCTCACCGCCCGGACCGATCAGCATGGAATTTCCGCCGAAACTCTCGCCCTGCCCCGTATCGCCGCAGCCGTTTACCGCGCAGATAAAAATTTGATTTTCAATCGCGCGGGCCTTAGCGAGCGTAATAAAATGCTCTATACGGCTCTGCGCAAACTGCGCGATCACAAAAACTATCTGCGCGCCGCGAAGCGCTAAGGCGCGAAAAATTTCACCGAAGCGCAGATCGTAGCAGATCGCGATGCCGATTTTAAGCGCGCGATTTTGAAATTTTATCTCGCAAATACCCAGTTTATCGCCGCCGCTTACGATCTCGTTTTCGCGAGCGAGCGAGAAGGCGTGGATCTTGTCGTAGCGTAAAATTTCGGCTCCGTTTTGATAGACGAAAGCAGAATTGTAAATTTTATCTCGCTCGGAGCTTATCGATCCGCCGATTAAAACAGCGCCGCAGTTTTGCGAAATTTTGCTTAAAAATCCCTTCGTTCGCACGGCTCCCGCGTCGGCTAAGCGCTTGAAATTTTGCACGCAAAAGCCCGTGTTAAAGGCCTCGGGCAGCACCGCTACGTCCGCACCGCGCTTTAACGCGCGATCGATCAGCCCGCGCGCGCGGATAAAGTTTTGCTCGCAATCCGCAAAATTTTGAGCCATTTTCACATCCATTTGTAAAATAGCGATTTTCATAAAACCTCCTATTTGGGCGCTAACCGCATAACATTTGCATGCGTGAGCGCGATAGCTATGGCGTCGGTGATATCAAGCGGCTTAATTTCCTTATTAATCCCCAAAATTCGCTTCACCATGAAAGCAACCTGCTCCTTCGCCGCCTTTGCCTTTCCGGTGACCGATTTTTTTATCTGGAGCGGCGTGTATTCGGCAAAATTTCCAAAAATTTGTAAAATTTTAAGAGCAAGCGCGCCGCGAAACTGAGCGAGCTTTAAAACAGATTGCGGATTATAGGCATAAAACATCGATTCTATCGCAACCTCATCGATCTTATGAGCACTGAAAATTTGATCGATCGCCTCGCTCATCTGCGTCATTTGAAATTGCACATTTTCCGCCTTCATTTTCACAAGTCCCGCCTCGATAAGAACGATTTTATTCACATCTTTTTCCAAAATCGCATAGCCTAAATTTCTAGTTCCCGGATCGATTCCTAAAATTTTCATAACCCTCTTTCACACTTATTCACGGCTTAATCACAAGTGAATAAACTTAAATTTACCACAAATTTAGCGAAATTTAGCTAAAATCTTAATCTAATTTGTAAGGGAATTTTATGGCGACGTCGCAAGCACAAGAAATTTTATCGAATTTAGAGAAGGAAATTTTACCTACCGAATACTCTAGATACATTAAAAATTTGAAATTTAACGATAAAAACTCGACCCCGGAATTTTTCATTTATAACGCAACTAACGAGTTTATAGCCAAATATGCCCAGACAAAATACGGCACTAAGATAAAAGAGCTTATCAAAAAACAGTTCGGGCTTAACGACGTAATCGTCAAAATCACCTCAAAAGCTAAAATTTCGCCGAAAGAAAAGGTAAAAATCATCTCGGAAAAGCCAAAGAGCACGATTCTAAGCGAAAATTATAATTTTGAAAATTTTATCATCGGCGATTCAAATAAATTTGCTTTTGAGTGCTCTATTACAGTCGCAAAAGAGCCCGGAATTCGCTTTAATCCACTCTTTATCTACGGACCTAGCGGGCTTGGAAAAACTCACTTGCTTCAATCGATTGGAAATTACTGCATTAAAAAAGGCAAAACCGTCATTTGCGTCACCAGCGAGCAGTTTGCTAATGATTTTGTTTTTAATCTCAAAAACAACTCAATCGATAAATTTAAACAAAAATACCGCAATTGCGACGTTTTGCTCATCGATGATATTCAATTTTTGATCGGGCGCGACAAAGCTCAAGAGGAGCTTTTTTATACATTTAACGAGCTGAAAGACAAAAACTGCCAAATCGTGCTAACCAACGACCTACCGCCAAAATTCCTAAAAGGCTTTGAAAGTCGCCTCACAACGCGATTTGAAAGCGGCATAATAGCAAACATAACCCCACCGGATCTCGAAACTAAAATTGCCATTATCAATAAAAAAAGTGAGGAAAATCGCGTTAGAATTCCACACGACGTCGTAGAATACATCGCTGCAAATATGGGCGATAATATCCGCGAGATCGAAGGCGCGATTAATAAACTAAATGCCTATTCCTCAATACTTCGCACAAAAATTACGCTAGAATTTACCAAAAGTACACTACAAGATCAAATTCACCAAAAATATTCAAGCGTGAGCCTCGAACACGTCATAGATGTGATTTCAAAAGAACTGAACGTAAAACCTAGCGAGCTAAAAAGCAAAACGCGAGCTAAAAACGTCGTCGAAGCGCGCCAAATTTGCATATATCTAACTAAACAGTTAACTCAAAACTCAATGCCTAAAATCGCCGCATTTTTTAATCTAAAAGATCATAGCGCTATCAGCAAAAATATCAAAAAAATCAACGAACTCATACAAACCGACGAGATTTTAAAGATAAAAATTGAAGAGCTAAAAAACAAAATAACCAAAAAGGATAAGAATGAAATTTAACGTATTTTATAAAAATAGATCAAAAAACATGAATAAAAGTGAATAAAATGAGATCTCTTACTCACGATATAAACCTCCTAAAAATGGATCTAAAAATGAGTTTTTCACAAAAACCACTTGCCAACTACTACAACAATAAAAATTTAAAAGGATAAAAATATGAAAGTATTAATCACTAAAAAACTTTTAGAAGAGATAGTTTCAAATACTAGCTCCTATCTTGATAAAAAAGATCTAAGCTCAATAACTTCGCATCTTTTAATGAGTGCTAAAGATGGAATTTTTAGTATAAAAGCTACAGATCACGAAATAGGACTTAGCTATAATCTACAAAATATCTCAATAGAAATGGAAGGAGAAGCCACGGCAAACGGAGGTAAGCTTCTTAGCGTAATAAAAGGCCTAAGCGACGATAGCGTTACTTTAGAGACCGTTAACGGAGCGCTGTTTGTAAAGCAAAAAAAATCCAAGTACAAGCTTCCGATGTTTGAAACGAGGGATTTTCCAAACTTTCCTACGATAGAGGGCAAAAACAGCTTTGACGTAAATGCTGGAATTTTAGGCAGAAGCCTTAAAAAGATCTATCCTTCGATCGACACCAACAACCCAAAATATGAGCTAAACGGAGCTTTGATCGACGTAAAAGAGGGCTTTTTAAATTTAGTCGGGACCGATACTAAACGACTTAGCGTTTATAAGCTGATCACTCAGTCAAAAGCGGGCGAGCTAGATACTAAAATTTTAATCCCTAAAAAGGCAATAGGCGAAATTCAAAAGCTATTTTCAGACAAGATTAAAATTTACTACGACGAAAACGTACTGCTAGCGGTAAGCGAGAATTTCGAGTTTTTTACGAAGCTTATAAACGGCAAATTTCCAAACTACGAGCGCGTTATCCCAAACGATACGGCGTATAAAATTTTAATCCCGCGCGATAAGATGGTAAGCGGCGTGCGAGCGATAAACGCGATGTGTGAAGAGATGAAGGTTACCATTAAAAAGGACGGAATGATTTTTGAGAGCATCAACGAGGATAATTCCGAAGCAAAGACCGAAATTGAAGCGGCGATCGAGATAAACGGCGAGATAGTTTTTGGCGTGAAAAACCGCTTTTTACTTGATTTTTTAAGTAATATCGAGAGTGAAATTTTCGAGCTTGATTTTAACAGCTCCGATACGGCGTTCGTGCTTAGCGCGGATGGCTTAAAAACGGTCGTCATGCCGATAAATAATATTTAAAGGAAAATTATGAAGCAAAATTACGGCGCTAGTAATATTAAAGTTTTAAAGGGTCTTGAAGCCGTTAGAAAGCGCCCAGGAATGTATATTGGAGATACCAATATCGGTGGACTTCACCATATGATCTACGAAGTCGTGGATAATTCGATCGATGAGGCGATGGCGGGGTACTGCGACACAATCGACGTCGAAATCACAAACGAGGGAAGTTGTATCGTTAGTGATAACGGTCGTGGGATTCCCGTTGATATACATCCGACCGAAAAAATTCCTGCTGCGACGGTGGTTCTGACCGTGCTTCACGCAGGCGGTAAATTTGACAAAGACACTTATAAGGTCTCCGGCGGTTTGCACGGCGTGGGCGTTAGTGTTGTAAATGCGCTCTCAAAAAAGCTCGTTGCTACGATCAAACGTGACGGAAATATTTATAGACAAGAATTCGCCAAAGGAATTCCTGCTACCGAGCTTGAAAAGATAAAAACTACTAATCGCACGGGTACTACGATCGAGTTTTGGCCCGATGGCGAAATTTTTGAAATTTTAGAATTTGATGATGAAATTTTATCGAAGAAATTTCGCGAGCTAGCGTATCTAAATCCAAAAATTACAATAAATTTTAAAGATAACCGCACGGGCAGGGACGAGCACTTTCACTTCGAAGGCGGCTTAGAAAGCTTTGTAAACGATATGAATAAAGCGCCAGCTATATCCAAAGCCGTATCGTTTAGCGATAGTGCGGATGATGTTATGGTAGATTTTGCACTGATGTATAACGAAACGTATAGCGAAAATTTATTAAGCTTCGTAAATAATATCAAAACTCCGGACGGTGGTACGCACGAGGCGGGTTTTAGAGCGGGTCTTACGCGCGCGATAACAAATTACGTCGCGGCAAATGCGGCTGCACGCGAAAAGGACACGAAGATCACCGGCGACGACGTTCGCGAGGGGCTTATCGCGGTAATTAGTGTAAAGGTTCCTGAGCCACAGTTTGAGGGGCAGACTAAAGGTAAGCTGGGCTCCAGCTATGTTAAACCGATCGTGCAAAAGATGGCGTTTGAGGTGCTTAGCAAGTATTTTGAAGAAAATCCGATCGAAGCGCGCGCCATTATGAATAAGGCTCTTTTAGCCGCGCGCGGTCGCGAAGCGGCAAAAAAAGCACGCGATCTAACGCGCAAAAAAGACAATATAAATTCCGTCGGAACCCTTCCCGGAAAGCTAGCCGATTGCCAGAGTAAGGATGCGAATATTAGCGAAATTTATCTAGTCGAGGGCGATAGTGCGGGCGGTTCGGCGAAGCAGGGAAGAGACCGCGTGTTTCAAGCGATCCTACCGCTTAGAGGTAAAATTTTAAACGTAGAAAAGGCGCGGCTGGATAGAATTTTACAATCCGAAGAGATTAAAAATATGATCACGGCCTTTGGTTGCGGTATCGGCGAGGAATTTAATGAAGAAAAGCTTCGCTATCACAAAATCATCATTATGACGGACGCAGACGTCGACGGCAGCCACATTCAGACGCTGCTTCTAACTTTTTTCTTTAGATTTTTGCGCCCTGTTGTCGAAAACGGCTATGTTTATCTGGCACAGCCGCCGCTTTTTAGATATAAAAAGGGTAAAAAAGAAATTTATCTGAAAGACGAAAAGGCGCTTAGTGAGTTTTTAATCGAAACCGGCATCGATATGGGCGAGTTTGAAGGCATCGGCAACGAGGATCTGATTGATTACCTAAAAATCGTTTCAAACTACCGCTCGCTTCTAAATGAGCTTAAAAAGCGCTTCAGCGTGCTTAGCGCGATCAGATTTTTAATAGAAAACGACGAAGCGCGAAGCCTAGGCTACGAGGAGTTATTTAAAATTTTAAAACCGCGTCTGGAGAGTGAAGGATTTAATATCTTAAATTCCTATGTAAATGATGAAGGGATTAGAATTTATGTCCAAACTCCGAGCGGCTTAGAACAGCTCGTGATAGATGAGAATTTATTCGGCAATTATATCTTTGAAGAGGCGATCAGAATTTATTCAAAGATCAAAGATCGGGATGTAAATTTCGACAAAGATTTTATTGAAATTTTAGATGAAATCGAAAAAAGTTCGAAAAAAGGCGCTTATATTCAGCGTTATAAAGGTCTTGGAGAGATGAATCCGGAGCAGCTTTGGGAAACAACTATGAGCCCTGAAAATAGAAGGCTTTTAAAAATCAGCATTGCAGACGCACAGAGTGCTAGCGATACCTTTAATCTTTTCATGGGCGACGAGGTTGAACCGCGTAGGAATTACATTCAAGACCATGCCAAAGACGTTAAACACTTGGATATATAATGTCTGTTTTATTTAGTGAGACCAAAGAGCGCGAAAATCGTTTCATAACGGCACTTAAAATTTCGGTGCCGTTTACCTGCGTTTTGATTGTTTTCGGAATTATTTTGTTCCGAAACGGCGAGTTTAAATTTGACGACGTAATTTTATTTTTGATACTTTTAATCTGTTATGTTTATTATGTCATTTATCAAATTTACTTCGGCTTCCAAAAGACGCTGATCGATCCCGTTACTCACGTGTTTGTGCGCGAGGAGATCGAGAAAATTTTAAGCAATGATCTAGTAAAAAATCGTCAAATAAATATCGTTCTTTTACGAATTAAAAATATCATCGACATAAACGATCGATACGGTTATAAAAACGGCGATGAAATTTTATACGAGTATTGTAAGGAGCTTTCAAATTTTATGGCGGAGCAGGGTTTTAAGGACCTTCCGATCGGTCGCTTTATAAACGGCTACTTCGTATTCGGAGTGGAATCAAAAGCTACGAATTTAAGCCATATTTTGCGAATGTTTGAGCATAAAATTTCAAGTCAAACGATTAAAAATGTAGAGATAAAAAGCGAATTTACAATGCTTCCAAGTTCATATGATAGAAATCTAAATAATATCGTAAATGCTCTATTTTATAAGATAAATCACCTGGACGACGAAGAGCACGGCGAGAAAGCGATCGACGTTGAGAAAGTGCTAATCGATGTGTTTTCCGCCGATGTAATGGAAGCGATCGATAGTGAAAATTTCAGCTTCAAATATCAGCGCGTTGCAGATAAAAACGGCGTAAAATCACATATAAATTTAATTCCGAAGCTCGATCTGCGAAGTGGCGAA
>CAJPSJ010000046.1 GCA_905373295.1 uncultured Campylobacter sp.
GATCCCGAAGATATTTTGATCGAGGGGATCGAGGAGATCACGCAGGAGGATATCTATTTTGCGCGCGAATTTGATTTTATAATCAAGCTGCTTGCGGTAGCCAAGCGCGCGTGTGATAATAAAGTCGAGTTGCGCGTCCATCCTGCGCTCATTTCAAAAGATCAAATGCTCTCAAAAGTAGACGGCGTGATGAACGGCGTGAGCATCTACGGAGACTGCGTCGGCGAGAGTATGTATTACGGACCTGGCGCGGGCGGTAGCGCTACGGCAAGCGCCGTTATAAGTGATCTCATCGACATCGCGCGCGATAACAAAAACCCGATGCTCGGATATAAAATTTTGCCGAGCGAAAATTTTATGCAAATTTTGCCTAGCGAACAGATCCGCACGAAGTATTATTTCAGGCTGCGCGTGCGCGATGAGAAGGGCGTGCTTGCGAAGCTTACGAACATTATGAGTTTAAACGATCTTTCGATCGACAGCTTTTTGCAAAAGCCTAAGCTCAAAACGGATGAGGAAGTGACGCTGTTTTTCACGACGCATACGTGCTGCGAGAAGGACATAAAGCGCGCCATAAGCGTGATTAGCGGCGAAAATTTCATCACGCAAAAGCCTTTTATGATCAGGATCGAAAGCTAGCTTGGGCTTAAAAGAATACATTTTCGGCTTTGCCTGTGAGGACCGTGCAGCGGAATTTTTACGCGGCGAAGGGTTTGAAATTTTAAAGCGAAATTTCCGCTGCCGCTTCGGCGAGATCGATATAATCGCGCGTAAGGGCGGAATTTTGCACTTCGTCGAGGTGAAGGCCACGAGCGGCGATTACGACGCTGCAGAGCGCGTGACGGGCGTCAAGATGGCTAAAATTTTAAAGGCGGCGGAATTTTATCTGATGAGCTGCGATACGGACGAGCCGTGGCAGATCGACGTCGTGGAAATTTATCCAAAGCAGATAAAATTTATCGCCAACATATCTTTTTGAATTAGAATTTTTATTATTTATTTAAGATAATGAACTATAATCCGCGGAATTTTAACACAAGGAGAACATTATGGGAAAGTATATAGAGCTTACTTCGGAGAATTTCGACGTTATTAAAGAGGGTGTCGCGCTAGTCGATTTTTGGGCACCTTGGTGCGGGCCGTGCCGTATGATCGCCCCGATCATCGAGGAGCTTGCGAACGATTACGAGGGCAAGGCTAAAATTTGCAAAGTAAATACCGATGAGGCGCAGGATTTGGCAGTGCAGTTCGGCGTTCGCTCGATCCCAACGATTCTATTTTTCAAAGACGGCGAGCTAAAAGCTCAGCTCATCGGTGCGCAATCTAAGCAGATCATAGCCGACAAGCTAAACTCGCTTCTGTAAATTTTAAAAGGGCGGCTTTCGCCCTTTTTTCTCCCACTCATCGTTATATTAATTAAATTCGTAAATTTAGCGCCCGCGGCTTTACTTAATAAAATAATTAAGGAGAAAAAATGTTAGATTTAGCAATTATCGGCGGCGGCCCTGCGGGGTTAGCGGCGGGGCTTTATGCTACAAGAGGCGGTTTAAAGGACGTCGTGATGTTTGAGATGGGTATGCCCGGCGGGCAGATCACCTCAAGCTCTGAGATGGAAAACTATCCGGGCGTAGCCGCGGTAACCGACGGGATGAGCTTTATGGCGCCTTGGCAGGAGCAGTGCTTCCGCTTTGGCTTAAAGCATGAGATGGTGCGCGTGCTGCGCGTCTCAAAAGACGGCGATGGAAATTTTACGATCTATCTCGAGGGCGATCAAACGCGTCGCGCGCGCGCCGTTATCGTCGCTACGGGCTCTACTCCGCGCCGCGCGGGGATCGAGGGCGAGGATGAGTTCTTCGGTCGCGGCGTCAGTACCTGCGCGACCTGCGACGGGTTTTTTTATAAGGGCAAAGAGGTTGCTGTCCTCGGCGGCGGCGACACGGCGCTAGAGGAGTCGCTGTATCTAGCTAAAATTTGCTCTAAAGTCTATCTGATTCACCGTCGCGATGAGTTTCGCGCTGCGCCTTCGACCGTGCAAAAGGTGCGCGAAAGTGAAAATATCGAGCTCATCACAAACGCGCTCGTAGAGCAGATCAAGGGCGATGCAAGCGGCGTGACGGGCATAGTCATCAAGGATAAAATTAGCGGCGCCGCGCGCGAACTGCAGCTGCCTGGGATCTTCGTATTCGTGGGGCTTGACGTACGAAACGAGGTGTTAAAAGACGAAAGCGGCAAGTTCATCTGCGACATCACGTCGGGCGGACAGGTCGCGGTAAATTTAAAGATGCAAACAAGCGTACACGGGCTATTTGCGGCGGGCGATATGAGACAGGATGCGCCTAAGCAGGTCGTTTGCGCGGCAGGCGACGGCGCGGTTGCCGCACTTAGCGCGATCGCGTATCTGCAAGGACACGATAAATAAACCTATCTTCGGAGCAAAATTTCATGGCGTGGCGGGCGAAACTGTTTCTGCCGCGCTTTAAATTTAAAACTTCACATAAAATTTTGAATGAAATTTTATTATAAAAAAAGCAGCTAAATTTTAAAATTTCATCAAATTTAGCCGCGAGATAGGGCGCTTATTGCCTTTCGTAGAAGCCTGCTATGACATCTTTTGACTTCATTTTATTCACGGGATCTTCTTTGCCATTCGTGATAAGTTTAAATTTATCAGACAGATTTACGCTTTTACCCTCATTTACAATAAAATTTAGCTCGATAGCAAGCTTTGATGATCCGCCTTCTTTATGTCCGAAGCTCGCGTCCAATTGTTCTGCGGTTATTTGCGAGTAATAAATGGCTGCTTTTAAGCACTCCATAATAGAGTCTATGTAGATTTCGGTATCGCTTTCTTTCAGTATCTCCCCTTTTAATTTGTCGTCGCAATCGACCGACTTCCATTCCTCCTCAAAAATTCTATTTTGCCTTTGGTTTTTAAGCGTTTCTTGAAATTTAGCTTCGTTTAATTTACAGTGTTCTTTTGCCAGCTTAAGCAAACCTTGCGCGTCGTAAGCCTTACCCTCATAAAAAGTCATAACTCTTTTTAAAGACGAGTCCAACATCTCTTGTTTATATGATTTAAGCCTCTGTTCTATATCCACGTCGCAGAGCATCTTAACCGTCTTTAATCCGCCGTTTTCCTCTTTGCTCCACGTGGTATTTTTGCAGATTTTCGAGCCCTCGATCGCCGCGCCGATATTCATCGATTTGAAATCCGGCAGGGTGTAGTTTTTCACTAGCCCCACATCGTCATCGCCGCATCCTGCAAAAATCAACGCCGCAAGCGCAGCGCTCAATGCGTATTTCATACTCGCTCCTTGAAGAAAAGTTAACGAACAATGCTATCCATCTCTGTTTAATAACGTATAAATTTAGAGCTTAAATTTGAGATAAATTCGAGAAGCATGTGGCTAAAAGCGTGAAAGATAAAATTTAAAGATGGAGTTTTTAAAAGAATTCGGCGAGAGAGGGAGGGAATCGAACCCCCCGGAAAACGGTCAACCGCCCTCCTATCGGATTTGAAGTCCGCAGACGCCGCCAGGTCGTCATCCTCTCCAAATGCGGGAATTATAGCGAGATAAAATTTATTTAGCTTTAAAGAGGCTAAATTTTAATCCCTTTCGGCTCATTATTAGCGACGGCAGGATTATGAGCGCGCCCAAAAGCAGAAGGCTCATCACCAGACATATTAACATCCCGAAGTAGATCGTAGGCCAGAAATTACTCATCATCATCACGCTAAAGCCCAAAATGATCGCAAACGACGTATAATACATCGCGTATCCGATACTTGCGTGGCTTGCGCGGATCGCCGCGGCCTCGTCGCCAAGGCGCGCAAACTCGCGCTTGTATCGATAGATATAGTGGATGACATCGTCCACACCGATACCGATGCTAATCGCTGCTATCGTAATACTCATGATATCTAGTGGAATGCCCGCAACCCCCATGATGCCGAAGCAGGCGCAAAGCGGGATTAAATTTACGACGATCGCGATAAGCGCGTATGAAAACGAGCGAAAGATGATCACGAAAAGCACGAAAAGCACGAGCACGGTGATACCCAGGGTGTCTATCTGCGAGCTCATCAGGCTTTGAAGCATATTGTTATAAAGCACCATTATGCCGCTGATTTGTGCGCTCGCCTGCTCGCCCGCGAGCAAAGAATTTAGTCCGCTTTGCAGATCCTTTAGGAATTTTGCTCTGCGTAAGCGCGGATCGCTATCTATCGTGCGAACGCTAAAGTGCGCCTCGTTCGCTTCGACGTTCACAAAGGGCGAAAGCACCAATTCGCGGTAGTTTGCCGGCATTTCAGAGTAGATTAGAGCAAGGCTCAGATCGTCGAGATCGCGCCCCTGATTGATCTGCTTACCGAGCTTTAAAAGCGATGCGAGCGAGCTTACGTTACCGATAAACTCGTGCCCCGTGACGTTTTTGTCCTTCAAAAAATCATCTATTTTGCCGATGATACGCATCTTTTCGGATGTGAACCAATACTGCGGCTTGTTCTCGTTGGCGGCGTATTCGGCTTCGAAATCGCCAAAATCGTCGCTCGCGGTGGAATTTTGCTCTAAATTTGCGGTGTGGGTTTGATCTGAATTTACGGCTTCATTTGATTGTGCTGCCGCAGCGGAACCTTGCTCGGAAAAATTTTGATCATTTAAATTTTGCGCGATAGAATTTTGCCGAGTAGAATCTGCCGCAAAATTTTGCCCCGCAGGATTGGAATTTTCGCCGCTCTTAAAATTTGCGCTACCGCTTGCGGAATTTTCACTCCCGCTAGCAGTATCTGCGCCGCCTGCACTTTTAAATTTAACGACGATATCAAGCGGGATCGTTCCGCCCAGATTGGTATCGATGACCTCCATACCCGCGCGGATGTCGGTGCTTTTTTTAAAGTAGCCGATGAAGCTGTTTTCGACGCGTAGCTGCGAGATACCGTATAGCCCAAAAATCACCGCCGCAGCGCATACGCCATAGATCGCGCCTCTGCTGCGTAGCGCCGTTTCAGCGCACCAAAGGGTAAATTTAAAATGCTGCTCGAAGCTGCGGTTATTGTGCGTGCGCCTTAGAAGCGACATAACTGCGCCGAATACTCCAAATGCCGTAACTAGCGAGATACTGATGCCTACGCTCATCATAATTCCCAGAGAAATTAGGGGCTTTATGTCGCAAAAAATTAGCGACATAAAGCCGATAACGGTCGTAAAGATTGCAAAAAAGCAGGGTCTTGCGCGCTCGCGCAGCACTGCATAAACGAGCTGACGCTGCGAAAAGGCGTGAAAGCGCGCGCTAAACTCGCGGTAGGCGACGGTTAGGTGGATACAGACCGAAACCGTGATGATGAGCTGAAGCGCTATGAAATTTGAGCTAATGACCGTGACCTCAAAGCTCAAAAAGCCGAAAAGTCCCGCTGCGAGCACGACCGAATACGCGCAGATGATAAGCGGCAGCAGGATAAATTTCGCCTGTCTAAAAAAAAGCCAAAAGCAAGCTAGCAGAAGCACCAAGGCGCCGAGTCCGTAGGTCGCCAGATCCGAGCGGACGTAGCCCACCATATCGTCGGCGATCATATTCAGCCCGCCTAGAAACAATCGGTCACCCGCAAATTCCTTCTCAAAGCCCGCGATCAACGCGCGCAAAGCCACAATGTCGCGGTGATCCTTTTCGCGCAGCTCGTCGCGGTAGGATTTGAAATTTTGCTCCGAAGCTTTAAGTGTATCTTTGAGCTGTGAAATTTGGGCATTGGAGCGGTTGCCCTCATGCTCCGCTTGCTTTAGAGCGCTTTTGGCTCCGTCTCTTAGGCGCAAAAGCTCCTCGTAGCGGGTCTGCGGTTTTAAATTTATTAAAATTGCGGTAGTGCGAAGATCGGCGCTTACTAAATTTGACGCATAAAAGGGGCTCGTAGAAAGCTCGCGCCTAGCTGCGGTTAAATTTACGTCTGCGTCGGTAAGAGTGGGTATGTGCTTAAGCAGCTCGCTCATACCCTCGCTTTTGTTTAGCAAAAGCGGCACATTCGTGATGTCCGTGACGCTAGCGACGAAATCCAGCTTAGAAAAAGCGGCATCCATCTGCTCTATTTTGCGGATCGTCTCGGGCGCTAAAAGATCGCCCGCGGGAGTGTATGCAAGCACCAAGAAATTCGGCGTTTCGTAGCGCTTGGATACTTCGCGCCAAATTTGAAGGTCTTTGTCATTATCTAGTAGAAGCGTCTGGCTTGAAGCGTCGATCTCGAGCTTTGTGGAGTAATATCCGAAAAACAGCGCAAGCGCCGTAAACAGCGCGAGCGTGATTTTCGGAAACGCGACGATTAGGCGAAAAATTTTTTTCAAATACCGCTCTTTCGGGCGCGCTGCTATTCGCCGCTATTGATGACGGTGGAATTTAATCGCTTTATAAGCTCGTCAAAGCCCAAGCTTTGCGTTACGTCGCCTAGCTGCGAGCGATAGGTTTGGATTAGGCTAACGCCCACGATATCGACATCGTAGATGCGCCAATCAGAGCCGTTAGGATAAAATTTAAAATCGATGTCGTAGTTTTTCTGCTCGCCGATGACCTGCGTTTTTAGCACGCGGCGCTTATCGCTCGGGCTTTGTTTGCTTAGCACCTTCATATCCTGATCGGTATAAAGCGAAAGTTTTTCGATAAAGGAGCGCTTTAGATGCGCCTCGAAGGCTTTATTAAATTCCGCGATTTGCGCAGGGCTAAGGCTCGCGTAATGTTTAGCAAGGGAGAGCTTTGCCATCATCTTGTAATCGAAGTAGCCGTCAAAAAGTGCAAAAATTTTCGCTGGCTTTGCGTCTTTCGGGGTACTGCTTCGCATAATATTTACGGCCTCGGCGACCTTTTGACTCATCACAGGCTCGATATCTGCATCGCTAATAGCGTGCGCCGAAATCAAAAGCGCTCCGCAAAGCGCTAGAACTTTTAAAATTTTCATTGTTATTCCTTTATTAGTTTCTCGCGATTTTGCTCGTAAGCATCGCGTAAAAATGGATACAGATCCACCGCATCTTTGGTCATTTTTTCATAAAATTTAGGATCGCGCGAGTAGTCGTTAAATATTCTAAATCCGTTGACGGAGTTTCGCACCGTGCCATCTTTAATATAATTTATCGGGTTTGAAAAATAATCTCCTACAAGTCCAGCTGTATCGCGTAGATTGCTCTGTCCTAAGATCGGCCAGACGATGTGAGGACCTGCCGGCACGCCCCAATACCCGAGTGTCTGCCCGAAATCCTCGTCGTGGCGTGGAATTCCGTAGTATTTGCCCGCCATATCGTTAAGCCCGCCGAAGCCAACGGTCGAGTTGATCAAAAACCGCTTCGTCTCGTCCCAAGAATTTTCAAATTTACCCTGCAGCAGGTTGTTTACGAGCCTCATCGGATATAAAATATTATAGAAAAAATTTGAAAACGCGCCCTGGATCGGATCGGGCATTACATAGTCGTAACCGCTGGCTACGGGGGTTAGTATATATGAGTAAAATACGTCGTTGAGGCTCGTCATAACGCGGTTATAGCCGCTAAGCGGATCGAAAACCTCGCGCTTGGCGAACTCCTCGTCAAAACCATCCGTATCGCTAGGCGCTACGTCTTGCTTTTGCGAGCAACCGCAGAGTGCCAATGCTGCGGCTAAGAATAGAATTTTTATAAATTTCAAATTGCAAACCTTCCTTATAAATCAAAGTGGCGATTTTACAAGTTTAAAGAAATTTTGTCAATAAAGGTAAAATTTCGTATAGAATTTTCCTCTTTGTACCGCAGAATAAAGCCCGTAGCCGTTTAAGAAATATACCAGAGGATATATTATAAAATCACGTGAAAGTAAACAAGAAAGGATGAAAATGGATGCAAAATTTGCTCTGGAATTTCTACTCGGCAACGAAGCATCGCTTTTAGCCAAGCATATTAAGCTACTTAAGGCGGTGGATGAAACTAAAAGCATTACAAAGGCCGCAGAGATCGTAGGAGTGTCGTATAAAAACGGCTGGGACGCGCTAAATTTAATCAACAACGCGAGCAAAAAGCCACTCATCGTCCGCACTCAAGGTACCAAGAAAAATAGCGGCTCCGAGCTTACCCCATACGCGCACAAGCTGATCCGCGCTTATGATGCTATCAGCCACGCGGGCGAGACGTTTTTGAGTGAAATTTTAAAGCTTGACGAGATCACCGAAGAGAGCCTTTTAAGCTTAGAGAAGATCGGTATGAAGCTTTCTGCACGAAATCAGCTAAGTGTTGAGATTACGGATGTTCAAACAGGCGCTGTAAACTCGCAGATCACGGCTAAACTCGCAGGTGGTGAAATTTTATGCGCGACGGTAACCGTAGAGAGCGAAAAGAATTTAGGGCTAAAGGCGGGCAAGGATGTGCTGTTTTTATTTAAGGCTCCAAGCGTCATCATTGCCAAAGGAAGCTCGGAGAAGCTAAAACTTAGTACGGCGAATCAAATCAAAGGCACGATTAGCGAGGTCAAAATCGGCGCGGTAAACGCAGAGATCTGTCTAGGCACAAGCTCGCATCAAAACATCACCGCGATCATCACGCGAGAATCTGCCACCGCGATGGCTCTAGGAGTAGGAGATGAAGTAACGGCGATCATCGAGCCTAGCGAGATCATTATTGGCGCGTAATAGGGTGAAATTGGGTGCGCAAAATTTTAAAATTTAAGGCGTAAATTTAAAATTTTAGATACAATTCAATTCTCGGCGAGAGCCGAAACGAAAGGCATAAAATGAAGTTAAAAGCAGTGCTTTTAGGAATTTTAACCGCAGGCGCACTAACCGCAGGCGAGGTCAGTGTCGCAGCCGCTGCGAACACGACGTATGCGTTTGACGAGATCAAGGCGGAATTTGCCAAGCTACATCCGCAAACTACGCTAAACGTGAGCTTGGGCGCCAGCGGTGCGCTTAGCACGCAGATCAAAAACGGCGCGCCGTTTGATATTTTTATGGCGGCGGATATGAAATTTGCAGATGATCTGCATAAAGAGGGCTTTGCGACGGCGCCTGCCAAAACCTACGCAAAGGGCAAGGTGGCGATGTTTAGCGTGCGCGGCGTAGATCTTAGCAAGGGGCTTGAAGCTTTAAAAGACCCTAGCGTCAAAACGATTTCGATAGCAAATCCAAAGACCGCTCCTTACGGCACAGCAAGCGTACAGGCCTTCCAAAAAGCGGGAGTTTACGACGAGATCAAGGGCAAAATCGTAGAAGCAAAATCGATCGGCGAGGCTCTTTCGCAAGCGCTTAAGGCGTCCGACGTCGGCTTTATCGCGGCCAGCGCGATGTATGCGCCTAAGATGGCAAAGGACGGCTGCAACGGCAGGCCTTGCAAGCAGGGAGAAAATTTCGTCTTGGTCGATACCGACCTCTACGAGCCGATAGCTCAAGGCATGGTCGTGCTAAACCGCGCCAAAGACAATGCCGAAGCCAAGGCGTTTTATGATTTTATCCTAAGCGATAAGGGCAGGGCGATCTTTGCTAAATACGGATACGAGTTTTAATGATTAGAGCGAGAATCAACGAAATTTTACAAAAAGACGGCATCCATTCTGTAGGATTTATCGCGGGCGGCATCAAGCTACGTGGCGTATTTCTGCAGCTAAGTAGCGAGCTTAAGGTGGGTAGCGAAGTTTACGTGGGCTTTAAAAGCACCGATGTGCTTTTATCTCGCGAAGCCCTAAGTGGTGTATCTAGCGAAAATGAAATTCACGGCAAGATTATGAGCCTAAGCTTAGGTGAAATTCTATGCACGCTCAGGTTTGAAGGCAAGATAAGCTTTGATGTGCTCATTAGCGCGCATTCTGCGCAGGAGCTTTCTTTACGCGAGGGCGACGAGGTTTTCGCATACGTTAGCGCCACTGCGATATATATAGAAAAATATGATAACGATTGATTGTAAGAAAAAAATCAGTGATGATTTCTCGATTGATGCTCGCTTAGAGATTAACAAAGGCTCGTTTGTGTGCCTATATGGGCGCAGCGGCAGCGGTAAGACTACACTGCTGCGCATTTTGGCTGGATTTTTGCGCGCATCGTAAAATCAAGCGCCGAAAGCGGCTCGTCAAGTAGCAAAATTTCAGGCTCTTGCATCAGTGCGCGAGCAAGCGCAGGATCGGCTTTTTGTTTCAAGACTACGCACTTTTTGAGAATATGAGCGTGACAGGCAATCTACTTTTTGCCAGAAACGATCCGCAAAAAGCCGCAATGCTGCTTGAAATTTTAGAGCTTAGCGAGTTTGCGAAATCTGGCGTAGAGGGTCTTAGCGGCGGACAGAAGCAGCGCGTAGCGCTTGCTCGCGCACTGATGCAAGAGCCTGAAATTTTGCTACTTGACGAGCCGCTTTCGGCGCTTGATTTTACGATGCGCGAAAAAATCCAAGAGTATCTGCTAAAAATCCACGAGCAGTTTCATCAGACCGTGATTTTGGTAAGCCACGATGTGAGTGAGATTTATAGGCTTTGCAAGCGGGTTTATGAGATGAAGGACGGCAGGATCGTCCGCTCCGGTACGCCGGAGGAAATTTTTCTTAAAACTAGCGGCTCACAGAAGTTTTCTTTCGCGGGCAAGATTGTCGATTTGCAAGCACGCGACGGGGTCAAAGTAGCTGTCGTAGCGATCGGCAGGCAGCTGT
>CAJPSJ010000047.1 GCA_905373295.1 uncultured Campylobacter sp.
CGATCTTGCGGTGATAATGGGGATCGACGAGCATCTGAGCTATCCCGATTTTAGGGCGCGCGAGAAGACGTTAGCGCTTGCGATGCAGGTGGCGGGCCGCGCGGGTCGCTCGGGGCAGGGCAGGGTCGTCATACAGACGCGCCAGAGCAGCTTTTTTAGAGATTATATCGAAAACTACGACGATTTTTTACGCGACGAAGCGGAGTTTCGAGAAGGGCTCTATCCGCCGTATATGCGACTTTTGCGCGTGCTGATCTCGCATAAAAACGAAAAGGCGGCGAGCGAGATAATGAACGCCGCGCTTGAGCTTTTACGTCGCAAACAGGCGGGAGATAGCGCGTTTACATCGCGTGACGGGCTGGACGCGAGGAGAGCAAATTTAAGCGCTTTAAATTTACAAAATACCACGCAGCATAGCGACAGCGAGATGTTAAATTTTAAATTTCAAAGCTCGGATTTGCGCGGGAGCAATGCAAATTTAAACCGCCAAAACGCTTCAAATTTGAAAAATAATGCGCAAATTTCAGCTTACGACGGGGACGCGGGTAGCGTAAATTTAAAGCCTGAAAGAAACGGCGCTGCGCAAAATTTTATAAATTTAGCGGCCGAAAATGCTGCCGGAAATTCCGCGCAGCTTTTGAAAGAGAAGGCGAGCGAGAGCTTTGAGATCATCGGCTACGGCAAGGCCGGCATCGCCTATATCGCAGCAAAATTTCGCTTTGAAATTTTGCTGCGGGCTAGCTCGCACGTGCCGCTCATTAATGCTGCGCGCGCGCTTGAGCATCTGCCCGTCGAGATCGATATGGATCCCGTAAACTTCGGCTAGACGGAGCTTTTAAAATTCGAGCGAAATTTTATCCGCCGCGGACGCCTTTTTGCAGCGTTTGTTTGCGGAGCGGGCTAAAAAATAGTGGCAAAATTTCGGGTAAAATTTAAGGAGACGATTTGAGCGATAATTTAGATGAGCTAAGAGAAGCCTTACGCGGAAGGCACGCGAAGGCGTCTTGCGGATCGCAGACGGATAGTGACGAGCTCGATGCTTGCAATCTGAATTTAAAACCGGATTTAAAACTAGATGGCTCGGAGTTTGCAGATGATAGCGCAGAAACATATACCTACAAGGACGCGAGCCTTTCGAGCAAGGATAATACCATAATCATAGATTATGACAGAGCCTCATTAATCATCACGGATCATCTCTATCGCGATTACGTTAAATATCAATTCCCTGCGATGTGCTGCGCATTTTTAATATTTTTGTTTTTTGCCATCATTGTGGTGGGTCCGCCAGAGCTAGGCGTATTGCGGATGTTTATCCTAGTGCCCTTACCGCTCATAGAGGCGGCTAGGCGCGAGGGCGAAGCATATTTCGTGATGACAAGCTCCGCCGTCGCGTATTATAAAAAGGGCGAAATTGTGAAATTTTTTGAGCTACAAAAGATCGGTGCGATGGCGGTTAGCTTCGATTGCAGATGGAGTTGGAGGCAGCAAATGCCGTTAGCCCTTAAGATCGTTATCGCCGTTTGGGTTTTACTCGCGCTTAAGTTTGGCGGAGACGACGAAAGCGTGAGTGTTAATATTAGAAATATAGTTTGTATTTTTACTATGGTACTTACCCTGCTTTACGGCTCTAAGATATTTATGCATCTACATAATGGCAGCCTCGGATTTTTCGGCATTCACGATCAGCTCGTGCTATATAAAGAAAACGCCAACGTCGATATAATGAATATTTTGATGGCAAACAAAGATGAATACGTGCAGCTACGAGAGTATTTCTTAGCCGTGCTAAATGTCGATATAGACGAGCTGCGGCGCACGATGTCGGTTTTCGATGAAAAGATAGAATTTAAGAAATTTAAATTCTAAATCGGCGCGCTTGAGGGTTTGTCCGCAGGAACAAATATAGACTCCGTGAGTTTTGGCTAAGCGTGCAGTTAAGCGAATTTTATTTATATAAATTTTGCCCGCGGAATTTACATGATACGACGATAAATTTTACGCCCCGTCATTCTTATATCAGATTAAAATCAAAATATAATATCAAATTGCAAATGCGATTTAATCTTAACGGGATATAATAAGTCATCGCTCTTTTTGAAAGAGGCAAAACTATTTGCACCGATATAGAGCATATAAAGGCGACGATTTGAAAAAACTACTTAGAAATTTTATGATTTTTGCAGGTTTTATCTTTATGTTATACGCATCCTATTTTCTATATTTTTATTCTAAAAGAGCCGAATATTCGGCTATTTTATTGCAAAAGGCGCTTGGGTATGAAGAGGAATTTTTTACTGAGAAAACACAAAATTTAGACCCGTCTGAGCAGACCAAGCTACGGCATGAGTTTGAAAAAGAGAAATTAAAGCTAGAAAAATATTGCAGCGATGCCATAATAAACGGCGACAATAGCCATTGCAAGGTTTATTATAACTTCGATTTCGACTATATCCATTTTTACGACGGGCGAAATCAAGATGTCGCGCTTGGCTACGACTTTGATAACGAAAGCATCGAATTTTATAAAAAAATACCCGATCATTATGATTACAAAGGCAAAAAATGCAGGTCGCGCAGAGTGTATAGCGAGCACCATGCGACATTTGCCATTGATAATTTTGAGAATGCGACGTTTTGGCTGGGAGATCATGGCGAATTTACCCTAAAAGATCCATATATTCATGAATGTGAATAAAATCTATTATGCTTAAAGCGAAAGGATAAATCCGCTAAAATGCCTATAAATGGAGCAATATGAGAGTATTAAAATTTATTTTTATAATAGCGGCGTCTATTTTGTTTTGTTATGTGGCGGAGGAGCTTATAAATTATTTGATAATTAAGCCGCGCATTCCTATGGAATTTACCGATATAAATTTAACTAAAGCCGGCAATAAAGCGGAATTATATATAAATAACAAAGATGATAAAATTTGTAGATATTTTACTTTGGATTTTGTCTCATACGATTACGATAGAGATATGAAGCTCTTGGATGATGAGTTCGCAAATACGTATATAGGAGGGGAATACGACGTGAACGAAACGCTGCTGCGCGGTACCAAAATACCGCTAGGTCTAAAGATATACAAAATAGATAATGAGCCGAATAAATTTGGACGCGGAAAGGAGTATTTTTATTATAAGTTAAAACCCGTGTTTGCAGAGGTGAGGAATTTACGCCCCGCGTATATGCAAACGAGTATTTATAGGGGCGAGAAACACTATGACGCATATAGTGCGACGATCGCCTGCACGCCCTTACAAAAAGGTATGTATAAGGTAGAACTAGAGAATTTACAAGATTTGCCTATTTTTTCGAATGTAAAAATTTATTTTACTACGAAAGATAGCGGCCTTAAATATTAACAAGGAGAATAAAATGACCTATAGATTAACCATAAAGATTGCAGAGAAAGGAACTATTTATATTCCGCAGGATCCGAACTACGAGAGACCTCATGGCTCATTGGCAGGTCATATGTGGTACTCTATTTCAGATGGAAGTACTGAAAAATCATATGGGTATGCACCTGGAGGGGTAACTGAATGGGATAATAATGGCTACCAAAGCACGTATTATACGGGTACCATCATTATTAATAAAACCCAATATGATATTTTAAAAAATTTTGGTCAAAAACATATTGCGATAGAATATGGTTTTGGAGATAATGATTATAACGTATTGTCTAATAGTTGTATAGATTTCGTATGGAAAGCATTAAATTTAGCGGATTTAAATCCTATTGATTTCCAAAGCAATTTAATTCCTACAGCCAATATGATGAATGTAGATAGGTCGTTATATAGATTTTTATTTAAAACAATAGATGGGTGGAAATATGATTTTCTAGAAAAAGATTATAACGTATTGTATGGAAGTAATTATGACGACGATGATCTACAGAGTAAAAATAATACTGATGTGGTTTATGGCGGAGACGGAAAAGATACCATTATAGGTAATAATTTAAATCAATACTTATATGGTAATGAAGGTAATGATACTATACAAGTGGTAGGTGGTAAAAAGAATTTTTTATATGGAGGGAATGGTGATGATATATTAGTAGGTGGAAATAATAGTATTGATGTTTTCGATGGCGGTAACGGCTATGATATATATCATGCGGATGAGAATGACACGATAAACGATTCCGATGGCAGCGGCAAAGTATATTTGAGCGAGACTAAACTAAAAGGCGGAAGGTTTATAAAAGAGCAATCGCACGGAAATATCGAAATTTATAAAAGTAATGACGATTCTATAACTTATGAGTACAATACTTCTATGAAGGTATTGAGCGCGAATGGTCTAAAGATAAACGATTTCGACAATAACGAGTTAGAGATAAATTTGCAAAAAGAGCAGTCGAATGAATTCGCCATACTTAGCGATACTACGGGCTCCATGGGTGGGGCGATAAGCTCGGTAAAATCCCAAGCAAAAGAGATCATAAAAACCGCCTTTGCTAGAGATAAAAATACCAAGGTAGGAGTATTTGGCTATAACGATCCGGGCGTTCAAACTTTTACCAATCTCACGAATGATCAAAACGCGATAATGTCTGCTATAAACTCACTTTACGCAGATGGCGGAGGCGATACGCCGGAGATGACTTGGCATGGGATTTATAATGCCCCAAATTCAAATTGGAGCGAATACTCCGTAAAAAGAATTTTCGTTTTTGGCGATGCTCCCGCGAAGGACAATGAGTTCAAATCTAAAGCAATGGTGGCGCTTTTGCCCAATAAACCAAGAGCGGTAGCAAGAAGTTTAAGCGCAGCAAACGCGCTTTATGGCAATAATCACAGTGATTTAAATAATATTCAGGTCTTTACGATTCAAACGGGCGGTGGTGAAGATGTGGCGGCGGAATTTAAAGAATTAGCCGAATCCACCGGCGGCGGCTATGTAAATATGACAAACTCGGGCTATACATCCGTGGCGGATGCTCTTTTTGACGCTATGAATACAGGTACTTCCAAAAATGAAACCATTGTCGGCAATGAGAAAAACAATATCATAAACGGCAAGGGCGGGGATGATGTATTAGAAGGAAGAGAAGGAAGCGATACCTATGTTTTTGAAGAAAATTTCGGTAAAGATACGATAATAGAAACCAACAAGGAAAATAAAGATAAAAATATCATAGATATGTCCGCTTTCAGTTTAAAAGATGTCGTTTTTAGGCAAAATAAAAATGATATCGTCGTAAATAGGTCAAAATTTGACGCGGTCACTATAAGAGATTTTTATTTAGAGGAAGAGAAGATATCGCAGATCAAATTTAAAGATGTAACGTTGGGCTATGAAGAGATCAAAGAGATAACTGCGCTTCAAAGCAACAAAGAGGTCGTTAAATTTGCAAATAAAGGCGAGAATAAGCTAAAAGCTTTACTGAAAAAGGTATTTTTCAAAGCTGATGATGAAACCGCTACGACGATAAAGGGCGGTGTAAGAAGCGATGCGCTAGTGGGATCAAATTTGAACGATAAAATTTACGGCAATCTTGGGCATGACACACTCATCGGCGGAAAGGGCGATGATTATTTAGACGGCGGCTTGGGTAACGATAAATACGTATTTCACAAGGGAGACGGCAAGGATGTTATTAGCGATTGCGGCGGAAACGATACGCTGATATTAAAAAATATAAATAAGAACGAACTTGAATTATCTAAAGAGAAAAATGATTTGATCTTGAAATTTAAAGAAGGAAGCGATCAGATCACTATAAAAGACCATTTTAAATGGCGTCTGGGATATAATAATAGGCTTGAAAATATTAAATTTGCAGACGGCACGCAGATGAGCTATAAACAGATCGAAGATATTGTTCGTGCGGGCGAATATACCGGTGGGTTCAAACAAGCAAGTTTCTTGAAAAACGATTATTTTGTGCCACAAGATACAGTAAATAAAATTATCGAGCAGTTAAATTCGTACGCCGATAATTCGCAAGCATTAAAATTTATGTCAAATAATGCGCAAAAAGATAATATTCAAATTTATATGAGCTAGCTTATTTGCATAGTGTGAATGGTTATGACAAACGAGTATAAATTTGGGCAGATCTTAATAAATTCAGCGAGATTAATTTTCTCGCTGAATTTATATTTTATAATCCTCATTTAGAGATTTATACGCTATAGATTCAGCTCGTCTCTTTTCGATATACAGCGCCTACTCCTCGCTTCCCTCCGTTCGCACGATCAGGCTTTTTGGAAGGCGAAATTTCTTGATGATCTCGCATTCCTTGGCGCGCATCTGCCCGCTGTCGCTTTCGTGATCGTAACCTAGCACGTGCAGCAAGCCGTGCGTAAAAAGCAGCGCCGTCTCGTCATCCCTACCGTGCCCTAGCTGTGCGGCTTTCAGCTCTACGAGGTCTAAATTTATCACGACCGAGCCGAGTAGCGCGGGGGCGAAATTTCCGCCGCCAAAATTCTCATTTTTAAAATTTTTATCGCTAGAACTTTCGCCCTCGGAATTTTTGGAATTTATAGTATTAAAATTTTCGCTCGCAGAATTCGCAGCATTAGGTTTTCCACTAGCGGAATTCACAGTATTTAAAATTTTATCGTCATTGTTTTCATGCGCGGAGCTCTCTTCGCTCAAATCCTCGCCGAAGCCTGCAAACGCCGCAAGATCAAGCGGGAAGCTCAGCACGTCGGTCGTCTTATCGATGCCGCGCGTTTGCGCATTTAGCTGCCGCATCTCCTCGCCGCGCACGAAAATTAGCTCGACGCTCCCGCCGCTCAGCTCTGCCGCGATAGCGTCCAAAATTTCGGGATAGGGCTGCTCGCAAAGTATCATTTTTACCCCTCTTTTATAAAATTTTCGTATAATTTTAGCAAAAAAAGGACGAAAATGAGAGCTTTATGCGTGATCAGCGGCGGCATGGACAGCGCGACCTGCGCCTATATCGCTAAGCGCGAAGGTTACGAGATCGTGGCGCTGCACTTTGACTACGATCAGCGCACGATGGGCAAGGAGCGTGAGTGCTTCGGTAAAATTTGCGACGATTTAGGGGTCGCAAAGAGGTTCGTTTTAGACGCTCGTTTTATAGCACAAATCGGCGGAAGCGCTCTTACGGATGGCACCTTGCCGATCAGAAAGGGCGCGGCGGAGCTTTGCGGCGCGGCAAATTCTACCGACGCCGAGCTTGATAGTGTGGCAAATTCCAAGAATGCTGAGCTTAGTAGGCAAAATTTTATCGAGACAAATTCTGCCGCCGAACTAGACGGGCAAAATTCTATCGCGGCAAATTCTACTAATGCCGAGATTGGTGGGCAAAATTTTGCTGCGTCAAATTTTTCGACGAACCCTGCGGATGCTCTGCTAAGTGCAGATTTGACGCGAAATAGCGGTGGCTGTGCGCAGAAAGACGAAATTTTAACCCAAGGCGGCGAAGCTTCACTCGGGGATAATGAAATTTCACCGCAAGACGGCGAAATTTCACTTCAAAGCGGAGCCGAGCCGCAGCAGGGCGATAAAATTCCACCCAAGCACGCAGTGGGTGAAATTTTACCACAAAGCCAAAACAATAAAATTTCGCCGCAAAGCCAAAGCGATAAAATTTCACCGCAAAGCGGCGAGAGCGTGTTTTCGGATCTGCCGAGCACCTACGTGCCGTTTCGCAACGGCGTGTTTTTGAGCATCGCCACCGCGCTCGCCGAGAAGGAGCGCTGCGACGCGATTTTCATCGGCGTGGTGCAGGAGGACAGCAGCGGCTACCCCGACTGCGGCGCGGAGTTCATCGGCGCGTTTGAGCGAGCGCTCGATCTGGGCACGAGCCGCGACTTTCATCCGCGCATCAAAACCCCGCTCGTGCACCTTAGCAAGGCACAGATCGTCTCGCTGGCGCTTGAGATCGGCGTGCCGCTAGAGCTTACGTGGAGTTGCTACGAGCGCGAGGACGCTGCGTGCGGGCTTTGCGACAGCTGCCTGCTGCGGCTTAAAGGCTTTGCGGGCGCCGGCGCAAAAGATAAAATCCCTTACGCGATAGAAGCTTAGGCACGTCGCGGTTAAATTTACGGAGCCCGCTCGGCTCTGCGTGTCATCGCAGCGCCTGATATGCGCGGGTTTTGAATACGTAGCGTCGCATAGTTTATAGCAGGATTTTAAACATACGACGGCGGCCTGCGCTTTAGCGCGCGCCGAGCTGCGGCTGTAAATTTAAACCGCGCTTTGAAATTTTAAAAATTTTAACGAGAGCGTTGCGCACGGTTCAAAGCAAAAGTCAATTATAAATTTAACTCCTATGCTTATATTTATTAGCGCATAGGCGGATATAAACATATCGCGGTATAATCCGAGAATTAAATTTTAAGGAGTTGAGAATGGCGTTTGAAAATGCAATCATCACGAAAGAGGATGATGAGAAGTACGGGTTGAGTAAAATTTTTTATCAATATAGTCCGTATCATGAAGAACTACCTAGAAATTTTGTTGTTGATAGGCAAAAAGATATTTGGTTTCTTTTAATTGAAAGACTACCAAATGAAGGGTATGATTATGGTTATGGGAGCAACAAGCTATGGAGGCTTTATATTCAAGGAAATAATTTAGATATTCTTTTGGACTACAAATATGATCAAGAAGTGGATGGACGCAAATTTCAAAGGGTGTGGAAAATTATCGAGGTAAATGTTATAAATTCTATTATTCCAGATAATGAAGTTATTAAAATATTGAGAGATGTTTTGATTGATTTTAAATTTAGACCAGGCTGGGAGGATAAGGATGATTTTAGTGTAGCGTTAATAGATGTAAGAAAGGGAAAATAAAATGGCGTTTGTAGCAGAATATATTTCGAAAGAGGATATTAAGAAATATGATATTATAAATCGTGTAGATCAGTGCTTGGCAAAATATCATTATTATCCACAGGAGCCCTATCAAATAAAGTGGTTGAACTGGGTCATCGATAGGCAAAGAGATATTTGGCTTATCTTTGTTTGTAGCCCACATCTACCAGATCCAAGAGACGGATATACCGGAGAGGATATTTGGCTGCTTTATTATAAGGGTAGAGAAATTGAGCTTGACATTAGACGGGTCTATGACGAAACTACGAGTAAAATGCTCGTGGACAATCCGTTTTTTATAAAATATAAGCTAGAAAATATAAATTCTAGTATTGACGGAATTTTGTTAGATGAACTTTATGGCGTCTTGGATGAGGCTTTAAAAGAATATGGTAGTCGTGGAATTGGCGGTAGAAAATTTCTACCAAAAGAACACCAGATTGTAACATTTTTACACGATTAAGAAAGGATAAAAAATGACGAGTAAACAAGCTGATCAAATTTTTATTAGACATTGCAAGCGACAAGGACGTGTAACGTTAGCGGTACCGATGGCGATGCGAGCACGAAAAAATTTAACAAAACATGGCGCGAGCTTTAAACGCGATGTGTAAATTCAAAGCGAAATTTATCCGAAACCTAACCGTGAGCGAGCGCGAGATAAATTTTACTCAAACGCCCAGCGCGTGAGAAACCGCTAGCGGGCGCAGATTATCTGTAAATTTTAAAATTTCACTCAAACGCCGAGCGTAGATTTAGATGCGGAATGATCTCAAGCTTTGCGGGTGCCGTGAACTCCTTTTTACGCAGCTTTTCTATCGCCGCGCGCGCGATCATAGCGGCGTTGTCGGAGCAAAATTTCATCGGCGCGAAAAGTATCTCGCAGCCCGCCCGCTCGCACAAATCCGTCAAAAGCCTGCGCAGGTGCAGGTTCGCGCTCGCTCCGCCCACGACGCCGAAGCGCGCAAAGCGCTTCAGCTCAAAGATCCGCTGCAATTTATCCAGTATGTGCGCGCACGCCGCGTCCTCAAAGCAGCGCGCCAGATCGCGCATTGCCCGCTCATCCAGCTCGCCCGCCTCTTTTAGCTTTTCGATCTGCACGCGCACGGCATTTTTAAGCCCCGAAAAGCTATACTCCAGCCGCCTGTCGCCCTTCAGCGGCACGGGCAGCTCAAACCTCGGCTCGCCGCCTTTTGCGAGCTCCTCTATGAGTGCGCCGCCCGGGTAGCCGAGACCCAGCATCTTTGCGATCTTATCGAAGCTCTCGCCGAAGCTGTCGTCGCCCGTGGTCGCTAAAATTTCGATACCACCCGCCGCGTCGATATACAAAACCATCGTGTGTCCGCCGCTAACGAGCAAAACGCCCATCGGAAATCGCGCCTCGCCGCCTAAAAACAGCGAGTAAACGTGACCTATGAGATGATTTACGCCGATGAGCGGCAGATTTAGCGCGAGCGCGAGCGCTTTTGCCATATTTACGCCGCCAATCAGGCTCACGCTGAGCCCCGGGGTATTGGTCGCTGCGACGGCGCCAAGCTCGCTAAAATAGGGCTTTGCGCGCTGTAAAATCCGCGGCAGCGCCTCCGTATGCAGCCTCGCAGCAAGCTCTGGTACGACGCCGCCGTATTTGGAGTGATCGGCCTCCTGGCTTATTTTTTCGTAAAATTTTAGCTCGAAACTGCGCTCATCCATCACCGCGACCGAGCTGTCGTCGCAGCTGCTCTCAATAGCAAGTATCACACAAAATC
>CAJPSJ010000048.1 GCA_905373295.1 uncultured Campylobacter sp.
TTTCCAGCTTGCGCCAAGCCTCGCTTTTTTGGCTATCCTCCATTAGCACTATCTCCCTGGTGCCGTTTCGCACGAGGTTTGGATCCACCGCAAGCTCCTTTGCATCGATCTTTTCCGGATAGTCTATGCGTGAGAGGATGCAGCGAAAGGCGTTTAGCCGCGCGATCTTTTTGTCGTTGCTATCTAGGATCGTCCACGGCGCAAACTCGGTATTTGAAGCGAGCAGCATCGAGTATTTTGCGAGCGTGTATTGATTCCACAGCTCCTGCGATCTCGCATCCACCGGCGAGAGTTTATACTGCTTCAGCGGGTCGGTGCGGCGCGATTCGAAGCGCCTTTTTTGCTCCTCTTTGGAGACCGAAAAGTAAAATTTAAACAAAATTATCCCCGCACTTACCAAAAGCTCCTCAAATTTAGGCACTTGACGTAGGAAATCTTTATGTTCGGCGTGGGTGCAAAAGCCCATCACTGGCTCGACCATCGCGCGGTTGTACCAGCTGCGGTCAAAGATCGCAATCTCGCCGCCGCTTGGTAGGTGCGCGACGTAGCGCTGGAAGTACCACTGCGTCTTTTCGACGTTGCTCGGTTTTTCGAGCGCTACGATGCGGCATCCGCGTGGGTTTAGATGCTCGGTTAAGCGCTTGATCGTGCCGCCTTTGCCCGCCGCGTCGCGCCCCTCCATCAAAATCAAAATTTTTAAGCCTTTTTCCTTTACGAATTTTTGCAGCTTCAAAAGCTCGATCTGGTATCTCTCAAGCAGGGTTTCGTAGTCTTTGAACGAGATTTTTTCGTACTTTGAGCTTTTAAATTCTATCTCTTTCAGCGCTATTTCGCCCGTTTCGGTTTTGATCTCTTTGCTCATATCGCCTCCTAAAAATTTTAAGGAATTTTACAAAAAAGTTCTTTAGATTACACTATAAATTCATACTTATTACGTTAGAATGTAGGAAAAAATTTAAAAGGATAAAATTTGATCAGATCACTTATTTTGGCAGCGTTTTTTCTTTTAGGCTTGGGCGCCGAGCCCCTGAAACCCTCTGATGCGTTCAAGCTTAACGCGACGGCGCAAAGCGATAGCGTAACGCTAGGCTTTGATATCGCGGACGGGGTCTATCTCTATCAAAACGAGATAAAAATTTTCATCGGCGGCGCGGAGGTCACAAATTTAATAAATCTGCCCGCCGCGACCGAATACAAGGATTATAAAATTTATGAGGGCAAATTTAGCATCGCCGTGCCTTTAGGCCTCGTGCTTGCAAATGCCGCAGATAGCGATGATTTCGTGCTTAACGGCGATTTTTTGGGCTGCACGAAATCGGGCTTTTGCTACCAGCCGCAGCAGTTCGGCTTCAACTTCAAGCGCGTGGTGGAGGGCTATCAGATCAGCAAAATTTCAAACTCCGAGCTGAAAAAATACCGAAGCGGCGTAAATTCCGCGCAGATTTCTGCCGCATACAGCGCGCAGAGCGGGACTTCAAATTTTAAAAGCAATACCTTAGCTTCGGGCGAAGAGGCAAATCCTGAGACAAACTCGCATGCGGCGGGAAATTCCGCGGCAAGCTCGGCTGAAAACGCTGCTTTAAATTCCGACGAAGCTTCCACGCACAAAAATCCGCACGCAAATTCCATCTCCGAGCAGGATAAAATTTTAAACGTTCTTGGCGGCAAGAGCTTCATTGCCGCAATCACGCTGTTTTTCGGCTATGGCGTGCTACTCTCGCTAAGCCCTTGCGTCTATCCGCTCATCCCGATCCTCTCGTCGATCATCGTAGCGAAAACTTCCTCGAAGCCGAGCGCAAAAAAAAGCCTCGCCGTAAGCCTCGCGTATATTTTTGGGATGGCGAGCTCGTATGCGATTTTAGGGGCTTTTGTGGCGGTTTTCGGGCAAAATTTACAAGGCTTGCTGCAAACTCCGCCCGCACTGATCCTAACCTCGCTAATATTCGCCGCGCTTGCGCTTTCGATGTTCGGATTTTACGAGATTCGCCTGCCCGCGCGTTTTCAAAGCTTCTTAAATAGCAAAAGCGAAAATGCTGGCGGCCTGATCGGAGTTTTTTCGATGGGGCTTATCTCGGCGCTCGTCGTATCGCCGTGCATCTCCGCTCCGCTTGCGGGCGCGCTCGTTTACATCGCGGGCAGCGGCGACGTCTTGCTGGGTGCGGCGGCTCTTTTTGCGCTGGGGCTCGGAAGCGGTGCGCTGCTGCTTGTAGTTGGCCTCGGCGGCGCGCTACCGAGACCCGGAGCTTGGATGGAGGCGGTGCCTAAAATTTTTGGCTTTTTGCTGCTTTTTACGGCGGTGTGGATCTCGCGTACGCTCATCGGCGAAAATTTAAGCCTGTTGATTTACGCGGTTTTAGGCGCGATCTTCGCAGGATTTTTGGGGCTGTTTGACGGCGGCGCGGGCAGTATCAAGCGCGCTTTGGCTCTTGTAATCGCGCTGTATTCGGCGCTGCTACTCGCGGGCTTTGCCAGCGGTGCGAAAGATTTTTCCAGGCCGCTTGGTAATCTAATTCCGCAAAACGCGAGATATTTTGAGGGCGATTTGGGCGGCGAGGGCTTGCAAGCGGGCGAAATTTCTAGCGCTCAAAATTTTAGCGGCGCGCATTTTTCGTTTGTGCGCGATCTGGCGCAGCTGCAGGGCGAAATAGAAAATTCCAAAAAGCCCGTTATAGTCGATTTTTGGGCTAGCTGGTGCAAAAATTGCGAGCAGAGCGAGCGGGCGTTTGCAGACCCTGCGCTTGTCGGCGCGCTTGATAAATTTAGCCTTTTAAAGATCGATCTTAGCGAAGATAGCGAGCAAAATAGGGCGATAAAAGCGCATTTTAACGTATTCGGTCCGCCTACGATTCTGTTTTTTAAAGAGGGCGCCGAGATTGCGAGCCTGCGGCAGATCGGTAGCGTAAATTCCGAAAAGCTGGCTGAGATTTTAACCGAAATTTAGTGAAATTTAGATAGATTTCAAATAAAATTTAGTTTTAAGGATTGCGCGATGATAAGCAAAAATAGGGCTACGAAAGAGACTAAAATCGAGCTTGAGCTGGAGCTTTACGGATGCGGCGTGGCGCAGATACAAACTGGCATCGGTTTTTTTGATCATATGCTTAGTGCATTTGCCAAGCACGCGTGGATCGATCTGAATCTGCGCTGCGAGGGCGATTTGCAGGTCGATTTTCACCACAGCGTCGAGGACTGCGGCATCGTGCTCGGAAGCGCGATCAAAGAGGCGATCTATCCCGCGCAAAACATCGAGCGCTTCGGCGATAGCGTCCTCGTGATGGACGAAGCCGCCGTAAGTGCCGCGCTTGATCTTTGCAACCGCGCGTTTTTGGTATTTGATTGCCCGAGCCTGAAGCGCGGCAAGATCGGCGAATTCGACGCCGAGCTCGTGGAGGAATTTTTCCGCGCTCTGGCTTTCAATGCAAATTTAACGCTGCATCTATGCCAGATCCGCGGCGAAAATCTGCACCACGTTGCAGAAGCCGCGTTTAAGGCGTTTGCCGTCGCATTTCGTCGCGCGATAAGTATCAACGAGCGCGCCGGCGTGCCTAGCACTAAGGGCGTTTTATAGCGGTAAATGCGCGCTAAATTTAGCAAAATTAGCAATTCGCGGTTTTGTAATTTTATCGGCGTTCAAATTTTGCTCTTGCCGCTACTTGAAATTTGCAAAATTTCGCCATTGCTCGAGCAAAGCACGCCGCTTTATTAAGACCGCTGGCGGTGTATTTGCGCCCGCCGCGAAAACCGCGAACTATGCTATATGAAATTTCGCACTGCCGGAGCGCTAAACCGCCGCTTTGTACATTAAAAATTTAAAGGTAAAAATGAATAGTTTCAGATCGCTTATTGAGCCCATAATCGCTCTGTCTTGGATCTGCTTTGTTTGGCTTGTCGTGTGTTTGATTAAATTTATCAGATCAAAAGACGAGCCAGAGCGCTATAAAAGAGATAAAAAATTTCTAATTATTTCGGCAGTTGCGTTTGCATGCGCTTTTACTCCACTCATATATTCTCAGTGGCTATTCGATCCTTTTTCTATACTTATCTTGGTTTTTACCGGGCTGCCGGTAATTTCGTTCATTTGGCTAATTGTAAGTTTAGTAAAATTTATTAGATCTGCTAAAAGCACGGATGAGCGCCGTAGAAGAATTAAAAATTTGCTGATTCTCTCTGCATTTTCGTTCATAACTTTTTTAGCCGTCCTAATGGGCTTTTTATGGCTGCTTAATAGCGCGCTTGCGCATATGTGAGGCACAAATGAGCGATAAAATTTTTCAAAAAACGATCGCCGTAATATTGACGGCTTGGGCGATCAGCGTTTGCGCGCTAGTAGGAGCGGCGCTGTATCTTCATAGCAAATGCTCGATCATCTCCTATATCGCAAACGGAAACTAAGATGAAGCGCACATCTATCGTCATTTTGCTGCTGCTTGGCTTGGTGGCTTTCGATTTTGCGTTTTACAGCCTCGTCGTGAAGCGATACATAAATCAAAGCAGCGCCGAGATGCAGGCCAAATCGATCGAGCTGCATAAATTCCTGCCGTTTGAGCAGGGCTCGCAGATCGTGCGGGTTAGCTCTAGCTTAAAACTTAGCGGCGATCTGCCGATAATCGACGGCGCAGCGGCGCTATATCCCGTGTTTTCGGCATTCGTCGCGGCGAACTATCCTAAGCAAAGCGTGGAATTTGACGGGCAAAATTTCACGAATGCTAGCAGGCTTAAATTTAGCAACACTCGCGGCGCATACAAGGCCATAAGCGACGGCGAGGCGGATCTGATCTTCGTCGCAGCCCCTTCAAAGCAGCAGCTTGATTACGCGCAGAAAAAGGGCACAAACTTACGCTTCGTGCCGATCGGGCTGGAGGCGTTCGTCTTTATCGTAAATGCAAATAATAAAGTATCGAATTTAACTGTGGATCAGGTACGAGGAATTTATTCTGGGCAATATAGCGACTGGTCGCAGCTCGGCGGCGAGCGCATGCGAATAGATGCCGTGCAGCGAAACGCGGGCAGCGGCAGCCAGAGCGCGTTTTTAAAATTTATGGGCGAGACGCAGCCTAAGCGCAAGATCACGGGTTTTTTCGGCAGCGCGATCGGCTTTTCGTTTCGCTATTACGTCGAGGGGATCGTGCAAAACGGTGGCGTGAAGATGCTTAGCCTAAACGGCGCGTATCCGAATAAAGAAAATATCTCTAGCCGCAAATACCCGCTCGTAGCCGAAATTTACGCGGTTTACGATGAAAACAACAAAAACGAAAATATCCGCATCTTGATAGATTGGATCCTTTCGCCGCAGGGGCAAAGTATCATCGAAAATAGCGGCTACGTGCCGATTAAGGGCTAAGATCGCAGCTTAAATTTATACGGCGTTTGCCAAAAATTCAGCCAAATTTCGTTAAAATCACAAAATTTCAAAAAACGGAAAACGAAGTGATAAAGATCATATTTTTAGACGTAGACGGTTGCCTTAGCGACGGCGGGCTGTACCATTCAAACGGTGGCGAAGAGATGAAGAAATTTAACGTAAAAGACGGGTTTGGCATCCAGGAATGGCAGCGGCTGGGGCTAAAGGTCGCGATCATCACCGGCAAAAGCTCGCAAATCGTCGCAAACCGTGCGCGTGAGCTAAAGATCGATACGCTCTTTCAAGGCGAAAAAGACAAGCTCTCAAGGGCGGAGCAAATTTTAAAAAATTTTAACCTAAGCTTCGATGAGGCTGCCGCGATCGGCGATGATATAAACGACGCGAAGCTTTTAAATGCGGTTGCGATCAGCTTCAAGCCCGCCGATGCGCTAAGCTTGCTAAAAGCGGACGTCGCGCTAAGCAAAAACGGCGGCTGCGGCGCGGTGCGCGAGATGATCGAAATGCTCGTCGATAAAAACGGCATGCGCGAAGAGTGGAATAGCAAATGGCTGTAGTTTCGCAAGCGCGCGTAAGAGAGCCTGCGAGAGGCGAAATTCTGCGCAGATCAAAAGGGGCCGAGCGATGGTGATAAAAATTTTCTACGTCGCGATTGCGATCTTTTGCGTCGCGATGGTGTTTTTAAGCGTGCAGACGCCGTATTTTAGCGACATGTTTAGGCAGGATCTAAGCATTGCGAATATGGAGATGAGAAAGATCGTCGATTATCAGATCGGCGAGCGCGTGGATGCTAAATTTACCGCGGACGGCGGCACTCGCTATAAGGATCGCGACGAGTTTGTAAATTTTAAAGCCGAGGAGATTGGCGCAGATCTAAATCACACTTTGGTTTCAAAGACCGCGACGCGCGCCAGCGAGCTGATAAAATTTAACGGCGACGCGCACTATGTAAATAGTAGAGGCTTTGATTATACTGCACAAGAGATCATCTACGATACGAGTAGCAAGATCGTCCGCTCCGACGTGCCATACGTGTTGCGCCAAGGCAATGACCGCATCACGGGCGCAAGCATCAGCTACGATACTAAAACCAAACAAACAAACTCAAAAGGAATCCACGCATGGTATTTAATAAAAGATCAAAACTCCACAAACTAATACTCGTAGCCGCGCTAATTGCGGGCTTTAGCGCGTCAGCTCTCAGCGCCGCGCAGGAGCAGGTCGAGGTCACGGCAGATAATTTTTTCGCCGACGAGATCAAGCAGATCAGCGTGCTGACGGGCAACGTTCGCATCAAAAAGGGCGCTTACGATACGCTAAATTCCGACAAAGTGACGATCTACTTCGACGCCAAGCGCCAGCCTACCAAATATGTCGCGACGGGAAATGCAAATTTTAAAATTTTACTCAATCAAAAGCATTACGACGGCAAGGGCGGCGTGCTGACCTACGATCCGACTATCGAGGCTTACACGCTCGAAAACAATGCCTATCTACACGAGGCCGAGACCAAAAAAGAGGTTTACGGCGATAAGATCATCGTAAATCGCCAAAAGGGCACCTACGAAGTAAAGAGCGGCGGCGGCGAGAAAAAGCCCGTGCGTCTGATCTTTCAGGTCGAAGATCAAAACAAATGATCTATCCTAGCAGCGCGCAGTTTATCACCTCCGCCACAAATATCGGCGGTGCGCCCGAGTTTGCGATGAGCGAAGTGGCGTTTTTAGGGCGCTCCAACGTGGGCAAAAGCAGCCTGATAAACGCGCTTACCGGGCGCAAAAATCTAGCCAAATCAAGCTCGACCCCCGGCAAAACGCAGCTGATAAATTTTTTTGAAGTTAAATTTAAACAGAAGCTTGCCGCAGACTCGGACGGCTCGCAAAATGAAACGCCGCTTGATCTAGCGAGCAAAGGGGCTTTAAACTCGGCTGCAAATTGCGCGCAAGAGCGCGCGGAGGCTACGGCGTCTGAGCGAAATTTAAAGCAAGATTGCGTTTTAAATTTAAAAAGCGTCTCGGCGGATTTTAGATCGGATCGCGAGGTGGATCTTGCGGCAGGTTTTGCGTCAAATCTAGCGCAAATCTCTGACTTAAATTTTACAGGTAGATCCGCGCTAAATTTAGCGGGCAACCCCGCTTTTTCGGATCTTGCGAGCTTGGGTGAAAATATCTCTTTGATCTTCGTGGATCTGCCCGGGTTCGGGTATGCCAAGGTTTCTAAAAAACTGCATTATATCTGGCAAAAAAATCTCGACGAATTTATCAAAGAGCGCCTAAATATCAAGCTTTTCGTCCATCTCATCGACGCGAGACAGTTTGATCTTGAAATAGATAAAAATTTGCAAAACTATCTCGCTAGTTTTCTGCGCGGCGATCAAAAGGTCGTGAGGCTCTACACCAAAGCCGACAAGCTCAACCAAAGCGAGCGCGCAAAGCTTTTGAGGCACGATCCGCAGGCGATTTTGGTCTCTACGCTGAAGGGTAGCGGGCTGCAAAAAGCACGCGAAATCATCGTGCGAGGGGCGTTTGGATTATGAAATTTCTAAATTTAAATACGTTAAATTTTGCGGCGCAGAATTTCAAAATAATTAAATTTAGCGGATATAAAATGCACCGCGAAAATTGCGCGAAGATTAGGGAAAATTTTAGATGATACGGCTAAAAAAAGCGCGCCTTTGCGACATTTCGCGTATGCAGGAGCTCGTAAAAGAGGAGGTTCAAAACGGCGTGATCTTGCCGCTTGAAAGCGATGAGATCGCTGCCAATATCCGCTCATACGTGCTGGCGTTCGGCTGCGATTCTAAGGCGGATAGGAGTTTTAATTGCAAGAAAAATTTGAGTTTCGATTCTAAAGAAAATTCCGACTTAAATTTAGCGAGGAATTCCGATTTAAATTTAGCCAGAAATTCCGATTTAAATTTAGTGCGCAATGTCGATTTAAATTTAATCCAAAGCTCCGCCGCAAATTTTGCTAAAAATCCTGCCCAAAATTCCGCCGAAAATGCCGCGGATAATTTTGCGCCGCAACGAGATACGTCTCAAAATAGCGCGCCACAAAATAGCGCAGCGCAAGCCGTATCCGGGGCGAGCCGTGCGCAAGCGGGCAAAGAGCAAATTTTACGGAGCGAATATTCACAAAGCGTGGGCGTTTTTCAAACCGAATGTTCGCAGCCCCACGAATCGCAGTCCGCAAAAAATGCCGAAATTTTAGCGGGCTTTGCTTCGCTTAAAATTTTTAACGCCGATCTTGCCGAGGTGCGCTCGCTCATCGTCGCTCCGCAGTTTCGCAGGCGCGGCATTGCCAGAGCTATCGTAAACGAGCTGCTAGACGAAGCGAAATTTTACGGGCTAAAAAGCGTATTTACGCTCACCTATCAAAAGGAATTTTTTGGGCACCTCGGTTTTACCGAAATCCCAAAGGACGAGCTGCCCGCGCAAAAAATTTGGGCCGATTGTATTAAATGCAAAAAGTTTCCGGTATGCAACGAAATCGCACTTATCTATACCTTATAGCGGACACGCTTTTTAGCGCGGGGATTCTTTTCTACCTGCTTCTAAGTGCGGTGTATAGGGGGCTGCCGCCGCTGATAGGATTTTTTTTCACGGCGATGGTGGTGCAAAAATATGAAAACGACGTAAAATTTAAAAAGTTCGGCTTTACCTGGTTTTTCTCTATTTTTTATCTATTTTGCGCCGAGCAGATCCACGGATTTAACCTATTTAGCGTGGCTATCGCGTATTGTATATTTTATTTCGTGGTCTATGAAAACTCATTTAAATATATTAAATTTAGAAATTTTTTGATCTGCTTTTACGTGATGATCAGCTATGTTTTGGTCTTTGTGGTGAGCAACGCGATCTCGGCGATCAAAAAGAGCGAGTATCTGCCACTAAGCGGCGAGTATTTAAATTATATCGTGATCGAAATTTTGCTCGCTCTGCTCTTTTTTAAGGGGCGGCTGGTATGAGGCTGAAGTTTGTATTTGCTTTCGTGATACTATTTTTTTCCATGCTTTTGGTGAGAATCTATTATCTTTCGATCAAATCGAACGAATTTTACGAGCAGGTCGCCAAAAATAACGTCATCTCTACCGAATATATCCCGCCGGTGCGTGGTCAAATTTTAGACGCCAAAGGCCGCCCGCTCGCGATAAATAATCTCGGCTTTTCTCTATCGATCGCGCCGCATCTAAAAGACGCCGCGCTGCAAAGCGAGCTAAATAATATCTCGCGCTACTTCAAAGATCTCAATGTCACCGCGATGAGTAAGAGCTACAAGGACGCGAATTCCGCTTACAACCAAGACTTTATCGAAGTCGTGCCGTTTTTGGACTACAACGCCACGATACAGCATTTCGCGAGCTTGAGCCTGCACGAAAATATTAAAATTTCGCCCGCTTCGCAGCGCTTCTACCCTTACGGCGCGCTTGCTTCGCATATCATCGGCTACGTAGGCCGTGCCAATAAAAAAGATATCCAAAACAACCCCCTAAGCGCACTTACCGGATACAACGGCAGAAGCGGCGTCGAGGGGTATTATAACGAGCTTTTGCAGGGCAGTAAGGGCGAGCGCAAGACGAAGGTTACGGCGCTAAATCAGGTCGTAGAGGAGATCTCGATGCAAGAGCCCAGCAGCAGCGAAATTTCGCTTACCATCGATCTTGAGCTGCAAAAATACCTCGAGGAAATTTTTAAAGACAAGGATGGCGTAGCGATCGTGATGGATCTGCGCGACGGCGCTATCATCGCGGCGGGCAGCTTCCCTGAGTACGATCTAAACACCTTTGTAGGCGGAATTTCGCAGATGCAGTGGGACGAGCTGATAAAAGACCCGCGCCATCCGTTTACAAATAAGCTCGTAAACGGCCTCTATCCGCCGGGCTCCGTAATTAAAATGGCTGTGGGGATGAGCTTTTTAAACAGCGGCAAGATCAATGAAAACTGGAGCGTGTTTTGCAGCGGCGCGATAGAGCTTGGAGGGCGAAAATTCCGCTGCTGGAAGAGCTGGGGTCACGGCCGCGTGAGCCTAGTAGAGGCGATTAAAGGCAGCTGCGACGTGTATTTTTACGAAGGCTCGCTGCTGGTGGGGATCGACTATATGTCTGCGTATCTGCAGCGTCTGGGTTTCGGTAGCAAAACGGGCGTCGATCTGCCCAATGAGTTTGTAGGCACGATGCCCAATAAGGCCTGGAAAATGCAG
>CAJPSJ010000049.1 GCA_905373295.1 uncultured Campylobacter sp.
CGCCGTAACCATAATAGGACGCGTATGAGAGCCTCTAGCATCCTACCGCAGAGCGGATATATGGTCTTCACAGATGAAATTTTAAAGGTGAGCGACGGATATGCGAGCTGCGCGTTTAGCGTGAGAGAGGACTCGCCGTTTACCGAAGACGGCAAGCTCGGCAGCTACGCGTATATGGAGATCATGGCGCAGTGCATAGGTGCCTATTCGGGGCACCGAAACGGCGGCGAGGCGAGGCTCGGGTTTTTACTGGGCGTGCGGAACCTGGATATTTCGCGCGCAAGCCTGAAGCTGGGCGAGCGCGTGATCACGACAGCGAGGCAGAGCGTGAGCGACGGCGAGGGGTTATATATCTTCGACTGCGAGATCCGCTGCGGCGGCGAACATATCGCAAGCGCCACGCTAAGCGTGATGAACCCGAACGATGAAATGCTAAAGAGTATAAATGGCTAAGAGAATTTTAATCACCGGAGCAAGCGGCGGTATCGGCGAGGCGTGTGCGTTAAATTTAGCGCAAAAGGGCTACGGCTTGGCGCTAAACGGGCGCAACGAAGAGAAATTAAAAGACGTAGCGAAGCGCTGCTTGGACGCGGGCGCGACGGAAGTTCAAATTTTAAAATTTGACGTCGCAGATACCGCTGCGGCGCAGGAGCATATCGAAGCAGACATAGAGGCAAACGGTGCATACTGGGGCATCGTGCTAAACGCGGGCATTACGCGGGATAACTCCTTCGTGTGGTTCGAGCGCGAGGATTGGCAAAGCGTGATAGATACGAATTTAGGCGGGTTTTACAACGTCATGAAGCCCGCGCTAATGCCGATGATCCGCGCCAAAAAGGGCGGGCGTATCGTGGTGATGAGCTCGGTTAGCGGAATTGCCGGCAACCGCGGCCAGAGCAACTACGCCGCTAGCAAAGGAGGCCTAATCGCCGCGGCAAAATCGCTAGCGATAGAACTTGCAAGCCGCAAGATCACGGTAAACGTCGTAGCCCCAGGGCTCATCAAGACGGCGATGAGCGAAAGTATAAACGAAGCTGCAAGCGAGCAAATTTTGGGCGCGATCCCGCTAGGGCGCATCGGCGAGCCGAGCGAGGTAGCGCATTTGGTGGAGTTTTTGCTAAGCGAAAATTCCGCATACATCACAAAAGAGGTTATTAAAATAGACGGTGGATTATGTTAAATAGAGTAGTTATTACGGGTTTTGGCAACGTCTGTGCATTCGGGCGGGACTGGGCGAGCATCAAGCAGAATTTGGCGCAGCAAAAAAGCGCCGTAGTTTATATGAGCGAATGGGATATCTTCGGCGAGGAGCTAAACACTAGGCTGGGCGCGCCGATACCAAACTATGCGCCGCCCGCGCACTGGAGCCGCAAAGATACCCGCTCGATGGGCAAGGTAGCGATGTTCGGCGTCGATGCTGCTAATGAGGCTCTGGCGGATGCGGGTCTTTTAGATGATGAGCACATAAAGGACGGTCGTATGGGCGTCGCAGCGGGTAGCTGTAGCGGCGATGCAAAGGCTACTGGCGAGGTCATAGATATTTTGCACGGCAAGGATAGCACTTTCAGCGCCAACTCATACGTCAAGATGATGCCCCACACCGTCGCTGCAAATATCGCGATCTACTACGGGCTAAAAGGTAGGCTCATCCCCACCGGCTCTGCGTGCACGAGCGCATCCCAAGCGATCGGATACTCCTACGAAGCGATAAAATTCGGTCTGATAGATATGATGCTAGCAGGCGGCGCGGACGAGCTGCACCCAAGCCAGGCATTCGTGTTTGACAAGCTCTACGCGACAAGCTGCAAAAACGACACCCCTACCCTCAGCCCCGCGCCGTTTGATATAGCGCGCGATGGACTGGTTTTGGGCGAAGGCGGCGCTATGTTCGTGCTAGAAAGCCTAGGAAGCGCACTTGCGCGCGGCGCTAAAATTTACGCCGAGATAGTGGGCTTTGGCACGACCTGTGACGGCACGCATATCACCCGCCCGCAGAGCGATACTATGCGCGCGGCGATGCAGCTGGCGCTCAAAGACGCCGCGATTTCGCCGGATCTCATCGGGCACGTAAACGCCCACGCCACGGCGACCAGACAGGGTGACATCGCAGAATCTATGGCGACGCATGAAATTTTCGGCTCGCAGACGCCAGTGAGCTCCTACAAGGGCTATTTGGGTCATACTTTGGGTGCGTGCGGGGCGCTGGAGAGCTTCATATCGGTGATGATGATGAATGAGGGGCTGTTTTATCCGAATCTAAATTTACGAGATATCGATCCGCAGTGCGCGCCGCTTAGGTACCTCACGCAGCCGCAGGAGATAAAGACGGACTACGTTATGAATAACAACTTCGCTTTCGGCGGCGTAAACACATCTTTGATTTTTAAAAAATTTATCGACTAAAGGAGAGAAAATGAAAAAATTTCTATTTTTCGTAGTTGCGACGCTTTTTGTCGCTAATGTGGCTTATGCCAAAAACGATATCGTGCGCTTCCCGATCGCTGCGGCACTCGCAGAGCCAGACGCCAAAGCCAAGCTTGATCCGAACATAAAATTCTACTTCGGCAATAAATCCGCAGGCAGAAAGATCACGCAGCAGCTAAGCTCTAACAAAAAAGCAAACGGCGTTGGTAAGAGCGATCAGGCCGCATGCAACCGCGCGTTTTTATCGGCACTGCTTAGTTTCCAAGATCGCGCCAAAAAAGAGGGCGGCAACAAGGTCGTCAATATCACGAGCTACTATTACAAAAACGTTTTCGTAAGCGACAAAGAGTTTGAATGCGGCGTAGGCACGATAATGAGCGGTGTCACACTAAGAGGCTACATTGCAAAATAAACTAAGCTTCGGTATATCTTACGCAAGCGCGATAATTTCGGGCGAGCCGGCGGAGTTTTATAAAAACCTCGCCGCTTGCTCGGACGGAATTTCCGAAGTAAGCTTAGGCGAAAATTCCGATCTCGCTTGCGATACAGGTCAAAATTTTACGTATGATTTCGCGTTAAATTCTACGCAAAATTTTATAGATATTCCGGACTGCGAGCAGAATTTCATAAATTTCGCAAATTTTACAGCTTGCGAGAATAACGAAAAAGCGGGGCGCGAGCTTGCTACAGAAGGTTTTGATGAAAAATCTACCGAGTTTGGCTCGCAACAAGTATTAAATTACAAAGCGGTTGCGTCTAAATTTAGTTCCGCGCGCGCTTTTGATTGCGGCTTCGAAAAGGCGGCGGAACTTTATAAAAATTTCGCCGCGCGCGAGGGCGAGGCTTTACAAAATAGCCCTGTAGAAAATTTAAAAATTTCTGCTCATGCCCGCTTAAAAGATGAAATTTTAGCGCTCGAAGCTTTAAAGAAAAAGCCGGCTCTTGTGCACATTCCGCCGCTGCAACGTCGCCGATTGGGGCTTGGGGCAAAACTTTGCATCTCGCTTTTAGGCGAAATTTCGCAAAATACGCCGCAGAGCCTAGCCGATAAAGGCTCATTAAATTTCGCGTCGCAAGTTTTAGATGCGAATAAAAGCCACACCGCCGCGCAAAACCCATCGCCGCAAGATTTTTCAAGTGAAAATTCTTTAAATTTTATGCCGCAAAATTTAAATTCGGCACCGCAGGATTTCACAAATAAAAATTCTTTAAATTCCGCGAGGCAAAATTCCAAAACAAACGAAAGCTCAGAGGCCTGCGATCGTGCGATGCAAAGCTCCGCAACACAGCGCGAAGGAATGCCGCTCGTCTTTTGCTCGCGCCTGGGCGAGATCAACCGCTGTTTTAGCCTGCTCGGCTCGATGAGCGAAAGCGTCTCGCCTTCGAGCTTTTGCGTCAGCGTGCTCAACGCGATCGCGGCGCAAAATGCGATTTTTACGCAAAACCACGCCGAAATTTCGACGATTTCCGCAGCGTGCGCGCTCGAAAACGGCGCAATAATCGCCGCTGCAAGGCTAAAAGAAAGCGCGGAAAATTTCGGCTCTGCGCAGGACGCAAACGAAGCAGGCAAAAACGATGCATGCAAATCAAATAACGATAAAATCGCCCTGCTCTGCTATTTTGAGGAAGCAAATAACGACTATCTGAAGCGCTGCGACTTCGCCTGCGCCCTACTTCTGGTACTTCAGCGCGGAGATGACGTGCAGATCGAAATCTCGCCGCACGTTGCAGACGCGACGGCACAGAGCATAGAGGCACAAAATCCAAAACCGCGAGCCGAGAATGAAATTTTACGAAACTTTAAAGAGGGCGGAAAAATCCCGCTAGATACCGCGGTGGAATTTTTGGCTAAAATCCTCTCCGGCAAGCGCGAATGGCGCAGCAGCGACGGGGTTTTGGACTATCTTTGGCGCGTCAAAGATCCCGCCAAAATCGCAGCTTTTTTGAGGCAAGATCGTGAGCGCTAAAATAGTAAAATTTCATCGCATGAGCGAGCGCGGTGAGACGAGCAAATTCGATCAAAATCCCGGGCTACAAGGAACTGCAAAGGCGCGAATGACGAGCTTTAAATTTAGCCGCTCTGCCAAGCTCAGATATAGTGAAAGTTTTAAATTTAGCCGCGCTATCAAACATAGGCTCAGCCAAACGGCGCATCTTAAAAGCACGCTGAAAGAATGCGCGCCATACGCCCCCAAATCGAGTTGCAATGAGGCGCACTGCGAAAATACGCTGCCGAGGCATACGCAACGAACTAAAAAAAATCCGCCTAAGCGGTGCGAGTCGCGGGCTATAAAAATTTTACCGCAGCGGCGCGCGGAAAACACCGTAAAATTCCGCTATAAAGACAGATGCGGCGAGCCGAAATGCTACGCGCAGCAGGCTGTAAATTTCATAAATTTAACAGAGCAAAGCTTGGGCTACGAGTTTAAATTTAGCCGCGCAATGAACGAAGTAGCCGCTCAGGCATTCACGACAAGGCATTGCGATGAATTTTAAATTTTGCGGCGCCGCAAGTTACAAATTTAATCAGACAGTGCGTCATACGATAGCGCCAAAACAGCGCATATGGCGCTTTGCAGAAATTTCGTCGCGACGGCGCGCGTGGCAAACCGCGGAAATTCTACCGCAACTACACGTACGGCAAAAGGTAGAAATTCCATCGCAGCAATACGCACGACGAAGCATGCGGCAAGCTGCGGAAATTTTACCGAGACAGTACGCACAGCAAGCGACGAGAATTCCACAAAATTGCAGTTTACCGCGCGCCGCAAAAATTCTATTGCTTCGGCATATGCACGGCGCCGAGATCGCCTCCGCTCAGATCATAAAAGCTCTATTGCTTCGGCACACGCCGCAAGCCGAAATATCGCGCGCAGAAAACTGCGAAAATTCCACTGCGGTGCAGCAGGCGACAAGCCGTAGAAATTTTATCGAGATCGCGCGTATGACGAGCCATCAAATCCCCACCGGGAACAACAAAACCCTCGCCGATAGCCATAAAATCCCTAACGAGAGCTGCCACACAATCCCCGCTGAAAGAGGCGCCGCGCGATGAAACAGGCAAATCCGCTAAGGTGCAAACTTAAACAGATCGGCATCGCGTTATCCTTCTCAAGCTTCGGCGCGCTGTGTATGATGGGTAACCTGCTCTTCCTCCCCGTAGCGCTGCTGAGGCTAAACCGCATAGAGGTCGTGCGAAATTTCGTGCGCGATTTTATAATGATCTCGTGGCGCATATTTTTGCTGCTCGCGCGATTTTACGGCAGTATCGGCGTGAACTGGCGCTGCAAGCTCCCGCCTAGCAGCACTCTCATCATCGCAAACCACCCTAGCCTGCTTGACGTGGTGATCTTTTTAGCTCACGTGCGGCGCGCAAACTGCGTAGTCAAGGAAAGCCTGTGCAAAAACCCCTTCCTCTCCGCCGCCATCGCAGCCGCGGGCTACATCCCAAACACCGGCTCGGAAGCGATGATAGATGCGTGCCGAAGCGCCCTTGAGCGAGGAGAAAGCTTAATCATCTTCCCCGAGGGCACGCGCACCGCAGATCGCATCGCCATGCACAAAGCGGCATTTTACATCGCGATAAATTTCGCAAAAAATATGAATTGCGTCGCGATAAAAATGGATCCTAAAAGCCTAAAAAAAGGACAAGTGTGGTACGATACGCCCGAGGTTCGGATGAAATACGACCTCTACGAGCTGTGCGCGCTAGATCTTGAGGTCTTTGAGCCGGATCGCCCAAACCCGATCCGAGTGCGCAAACTCTATGAAAAAATATCAAATCTATATGAAAAGGAGAATCTGTGAACGAAGAAATTTTGGAGCTTAAGGAGCTGATCATTTCGGGGCTAAACCTCGAAGACGTAGCGCCCGGCGACATAAATGACGACGAGCCGCTTTTTGGCGACGGGCTGGGGCTTGATTCAGTCGATGCGCTGGAGCTCGGGCTTTTGGTGCAGAAAAAATACGGCATCGTGCTTAACTCAAAAACCCAAAATTTAAAGCAAATTTTCTCATCCGTTGCGTCTTTGGCGCAATACATCGCCGAAAATAGGAGTAAAAATGAGTAAAGATGAAATTTTTGAAATTTTAAAAAAGGCGCTCGTGGAGCTTTTTGAGATCGACGAGAGCAAGGTCGTGCCGGAGGCTAAAATTTACGAGGATCTGCAGATCGACAGCATCGACGCGATCGATCTGGTCGATTATGTCAAGAAAAACACCGGCTACAAGCTAATGCCCGATGATTTTAAAAACATCCAGACCCTTGGCGACATCGTGGATGCCGTAGCCGCGAAGCTCGATCAGGGCGCGGGCGTGGAGACTACGGGCGGCGAGAGTTAAATTTTGCCGTGCGGCGCGGCAAGATCGCGTGCGTTGCGGTTTGGCAGTTTACTTTGCGGCGGCACAGAGGCGGCGATTGGCTCGATAGATAGCAACGGCGGCATTTTGTTTGGTGCGCGCGGTGTTTTGACGGCACACAGCGAACGTTTTATTGAAAGCATGCAGGAAGCGGCTTGCGGGCTTGGCGGTTAAGCGGCACGGTACAAAGCCCGCCTACCCGCCGCTTTTAGGCTAGTATGTAAAGCGCTTTACGAGCTAAAATTTTAATCCGCGAGCTTGAATGAAATTTTGAAATTTTAAAAGGCGTTGTTTCTTTTTCGGTCGCTGTTTTCATAAAATTTCAAAATTTTAAAATTTCGGCTAAATTTAATTTAGCGGATTTGATCGCGGGTGCGGCGCCGCGAGTTAAATTAAAGCGCAGCTAAATTTTAAGACGCGGGTTGAAATTTGAAGGCGGCAGGCACGGCTGAATTAAAATTTTATAAGCATGGCGCCCAAAACCGTGGCGCCGAGGTCAAATTTAAAGTATCTCGGCACGGTATAGATCGCAACGATCGCGCTGCTAGCAACAAAACCAAAAACCGCCACGGCAAAACCAAAATCGTAGCAGCAAAAGCCTAGTCAGCCGCGGTAAAACAAAATCGCCGTGACGAAGCTAAAGCTGCTGCGGTAAAAAAACCAAGCCCTTGCGGCTAAATTTAAGGATTGCAAAGATTGCGACGAACGATATTTTTAAAAACAGTTACCATAATTTTAAGCGTGTTTTACCCTTTCGGCCTCTATTTTTTGCACGGCGGCGCGCGGGTCTGTTTGCTCGCGGCGATGAGCGCGCTATGGGGAGCACGAGCTGTTTTTGAAAGTAAAGATCGCGCTATTAAGGGCGCGAGCGCGGCGTTTTTTGCGCTGTGCGCCCTATTTAGCGGCGGAGCGCTCGCGTATCTGTATCCGCTCATAATAAATTTCTCGCTCGCGGCGCTTTTCGCGCTTAGTCTAAGATCGACGCCCGCCATCACGCGCCTAGCGCTTTTGAAGCAGCCAGGTCTCAACGAGCACGGCCGCGCCTACACGCGCAAGCTGACCGAAATTTGGCTCGGATTTTTCGTGCTAAACGGCCTACTTAGCGCGGCGCTGCTGCTACCGCGAGATAAAATTTATTGGAGCGTTTATTGCGGCGCGATCTCATACGCCCTCATCGGCGCGCTGATCGGCGGCGAGATGATTTTTAGGAAATTTTATGTTAAAAAATTTGATTAATTCTTTGAAGCCTTACGAGCGCGAAATTCTTGCTACGGCGGCTCTTGCGCACGATTTGGCAAAAAAGGGATGCAAGCAAGACGAAACGGCAAGCTTAAAAGGCGCGGACAAACTCCAAAGCAGCGCGGCAAGCGTAAATTTAAAAGACGCGGAAAATTCTAGCAGAAGCGCAAATTTTAATAGCGCTAAAAATTCTAGCGGCGGCACAGATACCGCGCGCGCCATGCAAACGGCGCAGACACAAGAGCAAAAAAACGCGCCGATGATTGAAATTTACGGCGAGGACGCGGCGGAGTTCATCGCGTTTTTTTTCGGCGCGCTGATTGCGGGTTTTGCGCCCGTGCTGCTGCGAGAGCCAAAATTTAGCGGCGAATTTCATCTCGGCGGCGACGTGAAAATTCCAAATCTCACCGCAGCGCAAAATTTAGACAAATTCTGCTCCCATGATTTAGAAAACATTTCACCTCCGGGTACGGGAAAATCTGCGCCTAAAATTTCATCTAAAAACGCGCCGCAAAATCACGCGCCGTGCGAGCAAGAGGCTGTCTCTTTGCATCTGCTGCGCGCCGATCAAAAATTTTATATCAAAACTTCGGGCTCGACGGGCGAAGCGAAAAATATCGAAAAAAGCCTGCGCGATATGGTTTTGGAGGCGGAATTTTTAGTAGAAAGATTTGGCCTTTGCGCAAGCGATCGATTTTTATCGGGTGTCTCGCACCAAAATATGTTCGGGCTCACATTTAGCATCTTCGTGCCGCTGCTTTGCGGCTCACGCACGCAAAAAGGCGGCCTAAACTACCCTGAAATCATCCTCGCAGCCGATCTTGCGGGCGCCGTGCTGATCAGCTCGCCCACGGTGCTCGGCGCGCTGTGCGAGCACGCAGACGCCGCAAACATAGCGCCTTTGGGCACTATTTTTAGCGCGGGTGCGCCGTTAAGTTCTGCGATCCGAGATAATTTGCGCGCGCTTAGCAATGCCCGCATCGTCGATATTTACGGCTCTAGCGAAACGGGCGTGATCGCTTGCAACGAAGGCGCGGGACTTAAGAAATTTGCTCCCGTAAGCGTGCAGATTCGCACGGATATCGATAGCGGCGGCGCGACAAAACGCGAGGACAAGCTCTCTGATCCTGCGGCAAGCTCTTGCGGCGAAAATTCTGCGGCAGAGCCTAAAACGAGCCGTGCGGGCGAACAAAATGCGGACGGGCAAGACGCAAGCCGTTCGGGCAAGCAGGCGTCTAAATTTAATGCAGACGCTAGCGATAAAACCGCAGACGATCATAAAAACAGCTCCGCACCGAGCTCTGTGACAAAACACGACGATAAATTTGCACAAATGGGCGAGCTTTGCGATAAATTTGGGGCAAAGCAGCTCTCCGACAAATTCTCGCAAACGGGCGAGTTTACGATCAGCTCGCCTTGGTGCGAGCGCTTCGAAAGCCGCGATTTCGGCTATGTGCGCGCAGACGAGATCGTGCTTTTGGGGCGCGGCGATCGCACCGTGAAGATCAACGAAAACCGCGTGGGCCTCGATCTGCTCGAAGCCAAACTCCGCTCGCACGAATTTATCGGAGAATGCAGGATCGATCTGCACCCACAGCGAGACCGCGCCGTAGCTCTTATCAAGCTTAGCGAGCGCGGCGAGCAGGCGTTTCGTGCAATCGGCAAAAAGGGCGTCACGGACGAGCTAAAGGCCTTTTTAAAGCCCGAATTCGGCGCGATTTTGCGCTACTTCAAAATCGCGAGCAAGCTGCCTTTTAACGAGCAGGGCAAGCTAAGCAAAAAGGACTTTTTAAGCGCCCTGCAGCGCTACGAGGTGCCGGTTTTCGAGCAAAGCGCGGAGAATGAGTTTCGCGCGAAGGTGCGCGCAAGCGACTTTTATTTCGACGGACACTTTGCGCGATTTCCGCTGGTGCCCGCGTTTATGCAGCTTCGCTTCGTATTGATCTGCGCAAAAGACCTGGGCTACGAGCTGGACGGCACGCAAAAGATAGAAAATTTAAAATTTAAAAATTTCATCCGCCCGGGCGATGAAATTTCAATCAAAATCACCGAAGCAAGCGGCAAGCTCCGCTTTGAAATTTCAAACGACAAGGTCTGCGCCAGTGGAAGAATTTGCCTTTAAGCCCGCGTTTTTGCTGCCCTACTTCAACCACCCCGCGCGCATCGCCGAGCTCGTGCACGCCCTGGCGCCCATCGCGCCCGTGCTGATCGTGGACGACGGCAGCGACGAAGCGAGCAAAAGCGCGCTAAATGGGCTTGCGGCTCAAATTTACGCCCGCGCGCAAAACGGCGGCAAAGGCGCTGCCGTGTGCGACGGGCTGGCGTGGGCGAAGGAGCTTGGATTTACGCACGCCTTTCAGATCGATGCGGACTTTCAGCACGACGTAGGCAGATGCGAGGAGTTTTTGGCGCTTGCGGCGCAGCAGCCCTCCGCACTGATCTGCGCCGCGCCAGTGTATGACGAAAGCGCGCCCAAATCCCGCCTACACGGACGCAAGATAATGAATTTTTGGTGCG
>CAJPSJ010000050.1 GCA_905373295.1 uncultured Campylobacter sp.
CGCCGCGCTAAAATGAAATTTCAAATTTAGTGAGCAAAATTTCGCTTACTTCACCAGCCCCGCTTCCCTTAAAAAGCAGCTCGGCTCGTAGCTAACTTTTCTGATCTTATCAAATTTCGCGTAGCTTAGCACCAGCTCGTCGCGCGCTCTAGTAACCGCCACGTAAAATAGCCGCCGCTCCTCCTCCAGGCTGCCGCCCATCGCTATTAGCTTGAGGTTCGGGAAGCGGTTTTGCGCCAGGTCGATAAGATAGACGCTGCAAAACTCAAGCCCCTTGCTTGCGTGCACGCTGAGCAGATTTACCCCCTCGCCCTCGCTCATCTCCTTTGCGCCCAGAGTTATGAAATTATAAAAGCTCTGCGGATCCGCGTATTTGCCGGCGATCTGCTCTAAAATGCCGCATTTATCGTAGATGTGCGTGGTCTCGTCCTTTTTGCGCTCGTCGTCTATCTTGCCGTTTTTTAGCGTCGCGCGCTTTGTCGCGATGAAATCCGCCACAAGCGCGAAAAGGCGCGAGTTTTTGATCTGCGAGATTAGCGTAGCGGACCTTGCAGCTGAGCCGCTTTTTTTAAAAATTTTATAAATTTCGTGCAAAAATACTGCGCCGCCCTCGGTAATTTTGTTGTGTTTTAGCAACGGATGCGAGCGAAAAAACTCGTCAAATTCCAAAGCTTCAAAGCGCGATACGGAGCCGATAATATCGACATCGTCAAAAAGCCCGAGCTGGTAGTTTTTCCTCTTTTTTTCAAAAATTTTAACGCTCTCGTCGGGACGCAAAAGCCCTGCGTGGATGCTTCCGTGTCCAAGCGCGATTAGCGCGTCGAAAAGTTCCTTGCTCAGCGCGCTGCCGACGCCTCTTGCGTATTCGCACGTGCTCATAAATGCCATCATATCTTTTGGGTTTATTATCATCGCGAAGATGTCCGTAAAGGCCTTGATCTCGCGGCTTTCAAAAAAGCTCACGCCGCCTTTTCGCTTCGCGCCGATACCGAGCTCCTTAAGCGCGACCTCGACGCCGTCGGCGCTGGAATTATTGCGAAAAATCACGGCGATCTTTTCGCGCGGAGTGCCGCTTTGCGCGATCTGTGCGGCTACGTGAGCGTATTGCGCCGCCGTATCGTCGTAAACATGCAGCCTAGGCGCGCTAAATTTGCCCTCGCGGCCCACGATCAGCTTCTTTTCGTAAAGGCGCGGATTGTTCGCGATGACGCGATTTGCAAGCGCCAAAATCGCCGAGCTTGAGCGGTAGTTGATATTCAGCGCGTAAATTTTAGCGTCCGCAAAGCGCTTGCCGAAGCTGCCGATGATGTCGATGTTTGCGCCGTTGAAGGCGTAGATGCTCTGATCGAAATCGCCGACGCAAAAAAGGCTTTTAGTCGCGAAGGCATCGATGAGGCTTCCTTGCAGCGAGTTTGTGTCCTGATACTCGTCCACTAAAATTTCATCAAACCGCAGCGGCGCGCCCTTTCGCAGCTCATGGCGCATCTTTAGCAATACGTCGTTGAAATCGGCGTAGTTAAATTTCGCCTTTTCCTCTTCAAACTCGCGCAAAATGTCTGCGTAAATTTCGGCAAATTCCGCCTGATCCTCGTAGTTTTTGCTAAACCACATCGCAAAATCCGCGCTCATCTCTTTGTTTTGATACAGTGAGTACACGTCGTACAGATACGCCCCGCCGTAGGGGCGCGCGTCGCTTACGTGATAAAATTTGCGCCTTTCTACGAGGCTTTTTAGCAACGTCTTGAGCTCGGCGGGCTGCTTTAAGATCACGCCTTTGCCGAGCTCGCGAAGTAGGGCGTAGGATACGGCGTGGAAGGTGCCCGCGACGATTGCGGAGGTGATTTTTTTATCAAAATGCCGCTGCAGCCTCGCTATCATCTCGCTTGCGGCCTTGTTTGTAAAAGTAAGAAGCAAAATTTTTCTAGGGCTCGTGCCGAGATTTAGCAGATGAGCGATCCGCGCGACGATGGTGCTGGTTTTGCCCGTGCCTGCGCTTGCGATTATTAGATTGTGCCCCGCAGGAGCGGTTGCTGCGGCGTATTGTTCGGTATTTAGCTTAGCTAGAGCGTCCAAGATTATTCCTTTGCAAAAAGGCGCCATTATAGCTTAAAATCATTAAAATTCTTTGATATAATTGCGCGATGAAATTTCTAAAATTTACGTTAAAAATCGCGCTATTTTGCGCATTTGCATTCGCTCTGTTTTTGATCCTAGACGCGCTTTATCCGCTAAATTTGGATATGCTAAACAAGCAAAAGAGTAGAATTTTATATGACCGAAACGGCGAAATTTTAAATATGCAGATCAGCGACGATCAAATTTGGCGCTTTTACGCGAGCGCAGACGAGATACCGCCGCGGCTGAAACAAAGCGCGATCTACTTTGAAGATCGCTATTTTTACTACCATTTCGGCGTCAATCCAGCCTCGATCCTGCGCGCGGCTACGTATAATTTTACGCAAAATTTTACTAAAAAAAGCGGGGGCAACGTCGAGCGCGTCGGAGCCTCCACGATTACGATGCAGGTCGCGCGTATGATGCGCCCCAAACAGCGCAGCTACAAAAACAAAATCATCGAAATTTTTAACGCCTTTCAGCTTGAGTGGCACTTCAGTAAGGATGAAATTTTAGGAATGTATTTCAACCTCGCCCCATACGGCGGCAACATCGAGGGGGTCAAAACGGCGGCGTATTTTTACTTCAAAAAGGACCTGCGCGAGCTTAGCAACGCTCAAATCGCGCTTCTTAGCGTGATCCCGAAAAATCCGAACAAAAACCGCCTAGACCGCAGATCAAACATCAACGCGCTTAAAAACCGCCTAATTTCGCAGCTGCGAGAGGGCGGCGTGATCTCGCAAAGCGAGTATGAGCGCGCCCTTGCGGAGCCATTTTCGCCAAGACGCTATGCAGCGCCCAATTACGCGCCGCATTACGCGCTGTTAGCGTTTAGCAATTATAAAATGCAAAATTTTACCGTCAAAGATGACGTAAATTTTACTCAAAATTTAGATTCGGGCGGCGTGACGGCGGGGCAAGCAGGCTCGTCTGCGCACCGAACCGCGGCGGCAGAGTCAAATTTTTCGGATGCGGCGAGTGCCGAATCAAATTTTACGGCTGCGGCGAATGTTAGGGCGAATTTATCAAGCGCCGTAAACGCGCAGGTGGGAGTGGATTTGAAAGAAATGAATCCCAAAGAGGCGGATTTTAAAACGGATGCTCCGAAGAGTTTAAATTTAGGCGGAACGAGCTTAAATTTAAACGAGCGCGAAGGCGTAGAATCACATACTGGCGCAAAACCGAATGAACCGAAAAATGTAAAACCAAATGAACGAGAGGGCGCAAATTTGGATGAGAGGCAAGATTTAATTAATGCCGCCCGCCCGTCGCAAAATACTCAAAGTCTAAATTTAAATGAGCAACGAGGCGCGGCGCGTTTGCCGCAAAATCCGCAGGCAGATACAGATTCAGGTAAAGGGCAAACCGAGTATTCGCCGCAAAATCCGAATGCGGATATAAATTTAAACAAGCAGCAGAACGCCTCCGGTGCCGCACATCCGCACCAAGAGCCGCAAAATTCGCAAAAGCTAAATTTAAACGATCGACAAGATAACGCACATTTGCCGCAAAATTCGCAGGCAGATACAAACTCTGGCGAGCGGTCGAGCGTAAATTTTGATCCGCAGACAAATTCCGCTTCGGACACTATGGTGCAGGCGGATTTTGCTTCGTCGGACGCTAGTGCCCAGACAGATTCTACCTCGGACGCTAAAATGCAGACGGCTTCTGCTGCAAGCGCCGAATCGCAGGCAAATTCCGCTCCCAACGCCAAGGTGTCGCAAAATTTCGCTTTAGCCGCCCAGGCGCAGATAAATTCCGATCTAAACGCCAAGACGCAGGAAAATTCCGCAAACTCTAAAGCGGGCGCGCAGCCCAAGGAGCAAACTGCGCGAGCGCAGGAGCTTGCGCGCCTAAGCGAGGGTAAAATTTATTCGAGCTTGGATCTGAAAACCCAGATCGCGCTTGAGGGCTTTTTGAAAAGTGAGATCCTCTCTCTGCGCGATAAGGGCGTTAGAAACGGCGCTGCGGTGCTGATCGACAACAAAAGTATGAGCGTGATCGCCTACGTCGGCAGCCACGATTTTAGCGCTAATGAGGGGCAAAACGACGGCGTGCGCTCGCAAAAAAACGTAGGCTCGACGCTAAAGCCCTTCATCTACGCCAAGGCCCTGCAGCACGGGCTCATCACCCCTTCAAAAAAGCTGATCGACGCGCCGATAATCTTCGCGGGCTACGTACCGCGCAACTACAATCAGGGCTTTTTGGGCGCGGTGAGTGCGACCGACGCGCTAAGTCTTAGCCTAAATATCCCCGCGGTAAAGCTAAATTTAATGCTTGGTGACGACGGGCTGTATGAGATGCTATCAAACGTACATCTGGCGGAGTTTAGCAAGGATTATTACGGCGCAGGTATCGCGCTGGGAAGCATTTCGATGAGCCTAATGGATCTTGCTCGCCTTTACAGCGCGTTTGCAAACGGCGGCAAGCTGCGAAAGCTCGAAATAGCGGGCGCAAAGATCGGCGACGATGCTAAAATTTTAACTCCGCAAAGCGCCTACATCGTAACGCAGATGTTAAAAAATGCACCGCGCTCCTACCTCGGCTCGGTGTGGCAAAACACCCTAAACGCGCCGCCGTTGATGTTTAAAACGGGCACGAGCGCCGATGCGCGCGATCTCTACACCGTCGCTCTGACGCCGAAATTTACTCTCGGCGTCTGGCTGGGAAATTTCGACGGCTCCAAGACTAGGGATCTTAGCGGCGGCGTGAGTGCGGCAAAAGTCGCGTTTAATATGTTTGCTTTCCTCGATAAATCGGGCATGCTGGGCGAGGCGGAGTTTGCGCGTCCCGCGGGCGTGAGCTTTCGGCGGGTATGCACCGACGCGTACCGCGAAAAGGAGTGCGCTCAAAGCGCCGAGGATCTTACGATCGATGGAGTTGAGCCCAACGAGGAGTGCGAAATTTACGGTACGAGCGAGCTTTTTTATCTGCTAAAACACGGCCTAGTCGATCCGCAAAAGGTACGCGCAGGAAGGTGTGCGGCTAAATTTGCCACCGTAAAGCCTGTGTTAAACGACATCAACGCCAAAACCTACGAGACCGGCGAGGACGGCACGCTGCGGCTAAAGGTGCAGTGCACGGCGGTTTTTGGCGAGCGCGTATATATCAGGCTAAACGGCGGTTCGCGGGAGTTTATAGTGCTAAATTCCACTGCGTTTACGGGGGAGAATTCCGCGGATTTGGACTACAAGCATTCTAGCACGGCGCAGCAAGATAATTTAAAGCAAAATTTTACAGAACAGAATTCTACAGCACAAAATTCTATGCGACAAAATTTAGCGTCGCAGAATTTAAAATCACAAAATCTTACGAAGCAAAATTCTGCGGGATGGAATTTTATAGCTAAAAATCCAGCCACACGGAATTTGGCGTCGCAAAATTCTATCTTGCAAAATTCTACAGAGCAGAATTCGGAGGCTCAAGATTTCACAGCGAAAAATTTCACAGATCAAAATTCCTCGCAGCAAAATTTCACGGCACGAGATTTCACCACGCAAAGCCTAGCGCCTGCAAATTCTAAAGTTAAAACGGGAGAATATTTTGCGCGCACTAACGGCGAGGCTTTTACGCTAAGTCTTGGAGCAGGGGATTTTGAGCTTGGCTGCTTGGATGAAAATGCAAATTTCGCTAAAGCAAATTTTAGAGTAAATGAAAGAAAATAAAAGGTTAATTTGTATATAATTTCGTAAAATTTTTGCAAAGGAATTTTATGAAGACAAAACTACTAAGCGCAGCGCTATTTTGCGCTTTGGCTAGCTTTGCCGCAGGCGTAGAGATCAAATACGCTAGCGGGGCTTACGAGATTAGCGGGGTGGACGGCAGTGGATTTAGCGTCACGCAAAAGCAGATTTTAAAATGCACTCCCAAAATCACGGGCACCTACGAAAGCGTGAGCGAGAGCTCAATCAGGCTCTATCCCAAGCCGATGCTTAGCGCCGGGGTTAATTATTCGTGCGAGGCGCGCGGGGTACGCTTTGAGTTTGAGACAGAGCCTTTTAGCACCGAGCATATCGCGCTTCTGCGTCCCGGGTTAGTGGCAATTAAATTTAACGATGCGGTTAGCAAGGACGCGCTACAGCAAGCGACTAGAATTTACCGCGCGCAGAATTTAGCCCAAAACGACATATCCTACGAGCTTAGCTCGCACGATGATAGGAATTTTTTATTCAGCTTCGATCCTAAGGCGCAAAACGTCGTATTGCAAATAGAATCCCTCACCTCAAAAGCGGGCGCAAAGCTGCAAAATCCGGTGGAGCTGCGCACGGACGAGGAGCCTTTTAACGACAGCATTAACGCTTCAAATTTAAGCGGCGTGCAGATCCGCCCCGCAGCTCTAAAAGACGGCTCACTCGCAGCCAGAGTGTGTTTTCCTAACTATATGGACGAGCTATCCGCCAAATACGTAAGAATCGCAGGTGTGAGTAAATTTAGCCTCACTCAGCCGCGATATTATTATTACGACGAAGATGAAGAGGGCGGCGAAAGCGACGATCCTTCATGCTACTACTATGCAGATATAGTAAGCGACGAGTTTATGCCAAATAAAAGCTACGAGATTAGGCTGCTAAAGGGCTTCGGAGATAGCTCATATATCTTGCGTGACGAGATCAAGCAAAGCGTAAAAATGGGCGACAGGCTGCCTTTCGTAGCCTTTAGCGACGAGAAAAATTTTATCCCAAAATCCGCTTCGTTGGCATTTAAAAGCTCAAACGTAAATGAGGTTAAAATTTCGATTGCCAAAGTCCCTGAGCAAAATTTTAGGTATTTTTTAAACTTTGAAAGCAACGAAGATAGTGTAGGTGGGCTAGCTAGCGAGATCGCAGTTAAGAGCTTTGATATAGGAGGCGCTAAAAACGCCGTTGCGGAGCATAAAATCGCGATGGATTTTAAAGGCTACGAGGATGGAATTTATAAAATCACGGCGTTTTACAAAGTGGGCGAAAAGATGCAAGAGGTTTCGCGCGTAGCCTATCTTAGCGACATTACGGCTCAAGTGGTGCTACTTGAGCGCGGCGCGCTAATTTATACTTCTAGGCTTAGTAATGGCGAGGAGCTAAGCAGAGCGAAGGTTAAAATTTACAGCGATAAAAATGAGCTAATCGCGGAGGATAAAACGGACGGAGATGGAATTTTGCGATTAGAAAATATGGAAATTCTAGCCAAAAATCCGCGCTCTATCGAGATTAGTAAAGGCGATGAGCATGCGTTCGTGCTATTTAATAATGCCGTAGCAAGCGTCGAGAAAACGATTACTGCAAAGCGTCCGTTTGTTTATCTCGCAAGCGAGCTGATAAGCCCGAATGAGCGGCTTTTAGGCACGATCGTGATGAAAAATCGCGATTTTAGCTCTTTAAAGAATACGCCGATTAAATTTAAAATTTACGATCCTAGCGGCACTGTGGTCATCACGCGCGCGCAAAACACCGATGAGTTCGGCAGCGTTAAAATAGACGAGCTGATGGGCGAGAAAAGCGGCACTTACCGCCTGGATCTCATCTATGAGGACAAAATCATCGCTTCTAAAAGCTTCAGCGTAGAAAATTTCGTCCCAAACCGCATTAAAAATGAAATTCTCACTGCCAAAGACGAATACGGCGCAGATGAGATTATAACTTTAAAGCTAAGCTCAAACTATCTTGCAGGCGCGCCGGCTGGAGATTTGAAAGGCTCGCTGGAAGCAAACGCCTATGAAAAAGAGCTAAAAATTAAAGGCTACGAGGGCTTTTCGTTTCTAAACGATCGCTTAAAGAAAAAGGGCGCTACGCAGCTTCGCAGGGCGGAATTTACACTAAGCTCCGCTGGTAAAAAAGAGCTTGCACTCTCGCCGGCAGCAGCTGATCTTAATGTCTCTAACGCCATAAATATTCTACTAAATTTCAGCGTAACCGAGGAGGGTAAAAACGTAAACGCATATCGTAGCCTGAGCTATCTGCCTTATGATCGTATCATAGGAATTCGCGCGAACAAAGATTTCATATCAAGCGGCGATAGCGTAAAATTCGGCTTTGCACTACTAGATTCCAAAACCAAAACCGACGTCAAAGGCAAGATCGACGTTGAAATTTATCGCGACGATTTTACTTACGTTTATGACGGCAACAGATACGTCGAGCAAGAGAGCTTTAATCTCGTAAGCGCCGTTAGCACCGATGCGCGCGAGTTTGAGTATAAATTCCAAAACGGCGGCAATTATCTAATCGTCGCAAACGATTACTCAAGCGGCGCGAGTGCTGGCGTGCGCGTGGACGTAAGCGGCTGGGGATATTATGGACGAGTAAACGCTAAAGACGTGCAAAGCGCTAAAATCAAACTCGCAAACGACAAGGTTAAAGCTGGAGATAAAATTAAAGGCGTCATAAATTCTCCGGTAGAAAGCGGCGTGCTAAATATCTCGCTCGTAGGCGAGCAGGTTTACGACTATAAAATTCTATCCATAAAAGGCGGTAGTGCGGAATTTGAGCTTAGTGTGCCGGATAATTTCGTCGGAGGACACATCAACGCTGTAATCGCGCGCGCCGCGACACCCGCTGCGATGCCACTTAGAGCCTATGCAAACGTGCCGGTGGCGCTAGATGCGAGCTCGCACAAGGCTAACGTGCAAATCCTAGCCGAGAAAAGCTACAAAAACGGGCAAAACGCGCAGATCAGCGTAAAAAGTGAGCCGAATTCTAAAGTGGTGCTCTACGCAGTCGATCTTGGAATTTTAGATATCGTCTCACAAGAGGAGCTCGATGCATTTAAAGCGTTTGACGTTAGCGCGTATTTTGCGCTGCGGTACTTTGACATTTACGATGATCTTAGCGTGTATCAAACTACTGCAAAAGAGCTAAGCTTCGGCGGAGATGGCGTAATGGCGAAAGCTAAACGGAATTTAAGCCCGGTCGAAAACAAAAAGCAGAAAAAATTTATTAAAATGCTGATCGCAAAAGCGGATGCAAACGGCGAGGCGAAATTTGAGCTTGCGATGCCGAAAAATTTCAACTCCACGATCCGACTAAGCGCCATGGCTATCGGAGAGGCGGCTACGATCGGCTCGGCAAACGTCGAAGCCAAGGTCCGAGACGACGTGATCATAAAGCCCGCCGATCTAACCTACATGGTACGCGGCGATGAAATTTCCGTGCCGCTGACGCTCATCAACACCACCGATAAGGAGCAAAAGGCGGTCTTAAAAATCAGCTCATCTCCTTCGGTTGCTATAAGCGGCGGAGAGGCAAATTTCACGCTTAAACCGCTTGAGGTCAAGCATACGAACTTCACCGCGAGCGCGCTTGATATTGCGGATGCGAACATTAAATTTGATCTTGACGCAAACGGGCAGAAATTTAGCAACGACGTAGAATTTGACATAATCAGCCAGTTTCCGCGCTCGAAGCTATTTCACGTAAGCTATGGCGATAAGCCGGTAACGCTCAAAATCGATCCGAGTTATAAAGAAATTTATACTCACATCAGCGCTACGCCTAATGCTTTTAGCCTAGCGGACGAGCTATATCTCTATCCTTACGGCTGCACCGAGCAGCTTACTTCAAAGATGGTAGCGGTTGATTATGTCGCACGCAAAGACTCCAATAAAACCTTAACCAACCGCGTAAACGAGTATGCAAGTAGAATTTTATCTCGCCTCAAACCTAACGGCGATTTTGGATACTGGAGTGCTCACGGCGTTACTAATTACTACGCTTCGATTTACGCAAGCGACGTTTTGCTAGAGCTTGACGCGCGCTATAAATTCCTTAGCAATAAGCAAAGATCGCTAATTTTTAGTGCGCTAAAATCAAGCTACAAAGATCAAGATACGCTCCGCATATACGCGGATTTCGTGCTAGATCAATACGGCAAGCTCGATGATGATGAGATAAATTTCGTTTACGACAACGATCTTTATAAAGACTCGCCTATGGCTAGTATCGCCTTGGCTGCGATACTTAAGAAGCACAATATGACGACTGAGTTTGAATTTATGCTCGAAAAAATAGATGAGGCGAATTACGATTACGCTGATAACGGAGCGGGTTTGACATTTGCTAGCGACATAAGAGACGCTGCCTTTAAGCTCTATGCATTCGGCAAGGCTGGCATCAAAGATGATAGCACGGCTCGCACGGTCGATGCGATCATTCGCGATCTAAAAAATATAAACAACACGCAGGAGAGAGCGAGCGTAATACGCGGATTTGAT
>CAJPSJ010000051.1 GCA_905373295.1 uncultured Campylobacter sp.
ACGTGCAGCCTACTTTAAAATACCCAAGCGACGAGTTTTATCAGATCGGCGCGGAGCTGATCGGGGAGAAAAATTTGCCCCTTGCGATTAAAATCGCGCAGGAATTTTTTAAAGAATTTGATCTTGTGCCCGCACTTCAGCTAAGTAATATCGAAATTCCGAAAAAAATTTGCGAAATTTTAAATTTGCCGCTTGAAATTTTTGAAAAGGGCAAGATTGAGACGCTGCTTGAGCAAAATTTGCCTTGGCTGGACGCTACGGCTCGCGCCACGTCGCTAAAGGATGTGCAGGCTCTGCGCACGCAGGTGCCTGAAGAGCTCGTGCCTTGCCTAGATGAAATTTTAAGCCTAGGCGTGGATTACGAGCGTATCTGTGTTTCGCTGCTGTATTACTCTAAAATGCGCTATTACGACGCGCTATTTTTTAGATTTTTAGACGCGGGCGCGGTGTATTGCAATGGCGGAAATTACGAGATTGACGGGCTAAAATCCAGCGGCTTTGCGCTGCTAGTGGATGCTTTGATAGAAAAAATTATGCAAAAGGATGAGAAATGAGTAAAGTTGACGTAGTCATCGGCGCCCAATGGGGCGATGAGGGTAAGGGCAAGATCGTAGATATGATAAGCGCGAATTACGATTTCGTATGTCGCAGCAGCGGCGGGCACAATGCAGGCCACACCATCGTTATAAACGGCGAGAAATTTGCGCTGCATCTGGTGCCTAGCGGCGTGCTTCATAAAAATATCATCAACATTATCGGAAACGGCGTCGTGATCAATCCCGACGTGCTGATTACCGAGATGGCGCAGTTTGAAAATTTAAAGGGCAGATTTTTCATAAGCGAGAAGGCGTTTTTAAATTTGCAGTACCACTCGCTGATCGATCAGGCGCGCGAAAAGAGCAAGGGCGAGCTTGCGATCGGCACTACCGGCAAAGGCATAGGACCTGCGTATGCCGATAAGATCGCGCGCACGGGGCACCGCGTAGCGGAGCTTTTGGAGCCCGAAAGACTCGCCGAGGCGCTATCGCGGGATTTCGCTTCGCATGAGAGCGTTTTTGAAAAAGCGGGGGTTAAAATTCCTAGCAAGCTTGAAATTTACGAGGAGCTAAAGCGCTATAAAAGCGCGCTCGAACCATACATCGCAGATACCACGCACATGCTGTGGAAGGCGCTTGATTACGACAAGCGCGTGCTTGTAGAGGGGGCGCAAGGAAGCCTGCTTGATATCGATCACGGCACTTATCCTTACGTCACGAGCTCGACGACTATCGCGGGCGGGGCTTGCAGCGGGCTCGGGCTTGCGCCGAAAGATATCGGCACAGTGATGGGAATTTTAAAAGCCTACACCTCCCGCGTGGGCAACGGCGCGTTTCCTACCGAGGATAAGGGCTCACAAGGCGAGGCGATGCGCGAGATCGGCAAGGAGTACGGCACCACGACTGGCAGGGCGCGCCGCTGCGGCTGGTTCGACGGAGTGGCTACGAAATACGCCGTGCGCCTTAGCGGCATTGATAAGCTCGCGCTTATGAAGCTTGACGTCTTAGACGGCTTTGAGAGCATTAAAATTTGCCGCGCATATCGCTACAAGGGTGAGGAGATCGATTATTTCCCGATCGATTTGGAAGCTGCCGAGCCGGTTTATGAGCAGATGCCGGGCTGGGACAGCGTCAAGGGAATTTCAAAATTTGAGGATCTGCCGCAAAACGCGCAAAATTATATCCGCAAAATAGAGGAGCTAAGCGGCGCGAAGGTGGGCTTTATCTCCACCAGTCCCGAAAGAAGCGACACGATAATTTTATAAACCCGGTGAAATTTTAAAATTTCACCCGTTGCGGGCGGCGCGACCGCTCGTAGAACTGAATTTAAAGGAACGATCATGCGAATACGACTACCACACGTGCCATATATCGCGCATAAAATAGCGCTGGATCTGCTAAACTCGGGCTGCGTTACGCTGAGTGCGGGTATAGAGCCCGTCGCAAAGGAAGCTGACGAGATCATAAGAGCCGATCTGCAAAAAGAAAGAGCGATAGACGAGCGCGCAAATGAGCTGATAGACGAGCGCGTAAGCGAGCTAGATGAGATGAGCGTGAATAAAAAAGATATGTTTTGGCTCATCAAACGCCACATCGCAAACGACGAGAATTTCGAGCTAAATTTCGAGGATCGCTACGGCGCCATATCGCATAAAATTTTAGAAACCGTTTGGAAGAAAAATTTGATCGACTACAAAGTCTCCGAAAACAGGCTGAAGACGATAATTTATAACGCGATCGACGAATATCTTAAAAATTATCAAAAGATTGAGGATGCGGTCTATGAAAAGATCGATGGCTACAAGCAAAAACTGATCCCAGGTACCGAAGAATACGAGCTTGTGTTTGAAAAGCTCTACGAAGAGGAGCTAAGAAAACGGGGCATGCTGTAATGAACGCGTATATCTACATAGAAAACGGCATCTATCTGCAAGCCAAGGCGTTCGGCAAGGGCGGCAGCGCATTCGGCGAGCTCGTGTTTAACACCTCCGCTACGGGCTACGAAGAGATCATCTCAGATCCTAGCTACGCGGGGCAGTTCATCATCTTTACGATGCCCGAAATCGGCATCGTAGGGATCAACGAAAACGACAAAGAAAGCTCCAAAATCCACGCCAGCGGAATTTTCGTAAGAAATTTTAACAACGAGCCTTCAAATTTCCGCTCGCAGATGAGCTTGGAGGATTATTTTCTGCAAAACGGAAAATTCGGCGTTTACGACATCGACACTAGATTTTTAACCAAGATGCTGCGCGATCAGGGCAGTTTACGCGCCTTCGTTTCTACCGAGATCAGCGATAAGGCGGCTCTTAAAAAGGCGCTTAGCGAATCTGCGCGCATAGAGGAGATCAACTACGTAAGCATCGTAAGCACGAAGGCGCCGTATAAGCACACATCGGGTCGCTGGAATGCAGAGCGCGGAAGCTACGCCCAGCCCGCAAGCTGCGGCAAAAAGATAGCCGTGATCGATTACGGCGTCAAGCGAAATATCCTAAACGAGCTTTGTGATCTGGGGCTCGGCGTCGAGGTTTTCCCGCACGACGTTAAAGCGGAGAGCTTGATCGCCAAATTTAAAGATGGGCAGATCGACGGCGTGTTTTTATCAAACGGCCCTGGCGAGCCTCGCATGCTTAAAGAGGAGATCGCGGAGATCAAAAAGATGGTCGAAGCGCGCGTGCCGATTTTTGGAATTTGCCTGGGTCATCAGCTGCTAAGCAACGCGATGGGATATGAGACCTACAAGCTGAAATTCGGCCAGCACGGCGCAAACCACCCCGTGCAAAATCTGCGCACCAAATCGATTGAGATCACCGCGCAAAATCACAACTACAACGTCCCAGAAACGATCGCGCAGATCTGCGAGATCACGCACCGAAATCTTTTCGACGGCACGATCGAGGGCGTGCGCTACAAGGAGTACCCCGTATTTTCGGTGCAGCACCATCCGGAAGCCAGCGCAGGGCCTACCGAGAGCAAGTATATCTTCAAAGAATTTCTTGAAATTTTATGATTTTTGAAATTTTGCCTGCACTAAATTTTACCGCGGTCGCGCGGTAAAATTTTAAATTTGCGGCGAGTTTTAAATTTTAATGCAGTCTTTGCGTCGTAAATTTAAAGCCTGTCGCAGCCTGGATAATTGCAGGCTGGAGCGGTACGCAAAGCGCGCTTTTGCGAACTAAGGATTGCCGCGGTGATTTTGGATTAAGCGGTTTTTGTATGAAGCGATCTGTGCTAGTCGCGATTTTAAATTTAAACTGGCTGCGCGCCGCATGCTTTTCATTCGTGTGATTTTTGCATCCGCTTAGCTTTTAAGCGCACACGCGGCTAAATTTTATGCGTTTTAAATTTAAAAATTGGGCTTGGCGCGCTTAGCTCTTTCAAAACTGCGGTACATTTCGCACGACTTCAAGTCCTTTAAATTTGGCGAGCCATCTCGTTGCCGTCAAAGTTGTGCCAATAAACGCTTTGCCGCCTGTAAAATTTATCTAACTTTGCCCGCCCGTTAAAGTCTTATTGACGGAATTTTGCCAGTTATGCCCTAGTTTTTGATAAACTATACCTACCCTTCAAACCTTATCAGCGCTGTTTTTATTTCTCTCTAAAAGCCATTTGCCTAAAATAAAATTCCGCTCCGCCGCGTAGTGAAATTTTACCTGCGTTTGCTTTGAAATTTTACTTTCAGCCGCTATTAAATCTCTTTCGCACCGATAAGATTTAGCTTGCGTCATTTTAAATTTTTACTCCATTCCTAGGCTGCGGTTTTTATCCATGCTTCTTTTTTAATCCCGCCCATATTTGCACATAAAATAAGAGTTGTGTTACTTTATGAAATTAAATTTTTAACTTAACATTATTTTAAGCTCAATAAAAGAGAAAATTTGAAAGAATTTCATTTGAAATTTCGCCTTGAGGGGTCTGCTATGAGCTGCGCTTTAAAAGAGCTGGACGTCTTGCTAGTCGAGGACGATACTAAATTACTAGCCTCGCTGCATAAGGCGTTTGAGGGTATTTTTAATAACGTTTACAATGCCCAAAACGGGCTTGAAGGTGTAAAAAAATTCAAAAAATTTAGCCCTAATCTCGTCATTACCGATATTTTGATGCCGATCGAGGATGGGCTTGAGATGATACGCCAGATCAAACAGATCTTTCCGCATGCCCCTATCGTGGTGCTTAGTGGCTTCAGTAGGGAGGAGCAGCTAAAAGGCGTTATGGAGATTGGCGTCGAGCGGTATTACTTTAAGCCGGTAGATATCGCCGCATTTGTGCTAGATATAAGCGCGCTGATGAAGTCTAAGCTGGACTCGGTACGAGTCGTAAATATGGGCGCAGGCTACGTATTTGACGGGCTCCGTCGTATTTTGCTGAAGGATGGCGAGCAGATCGTGCTTACTAAAAAGGAGCTTTCTTTTGTCTCGCTGCTAGCCAGTCGCGTGGGCGAGCTGGTACTTTACGAGGAGATCAAGCGTTATGTTTGGACCGAAGGAGCCGTGAGCGATACGGCGCTTCGCACCTTCGTCAAGCGTATCCGCGATAAAGTGGGAGGCGAAATCATAAAAAACGTCCCGAGCCTGGGATACAAGATCGAGCTTGAGCCTGCTTAAATTCTGTCGCGTTTTTGCCGCTTTGTAATGTAAGGAATTTTATTCGTAAAATTTTGCGTTTAAATATGCCGCGATTAATGCGGAGCGAGGTAGAATTTTGCACTCAAAGCGCCGCAGATTAAAATTTTACGCTCATCCAACTTGCTAAATTTGACTTGATAAAATTTAACCTCTCAAGCTTTTCAAAAACTTCTTTGCTTAAAAGCCCAAACTAAAAATTTCTTGCTAAAATATCGCAAAATTCCGCGTTCTGCGAATCGCTCTAAAGGATTTGTTTTGAAAAATTTGCCCTCTAAAAATCTCTTTGTCTACACCAGCTCGCGTGCGCTACGCGCGGCGCTGCAAAGCGAGAGTGGCGGCGTGTTGGCGCCTAGGATTACGTTGGCGGAATTCTACGAAAAGGCGCTTTTTGTGCCGGATCTTGTCGCTTGCGGCGAGATAGATCGCGCGCTTTTTATGAAGCAGGCGGTGAGTGAGAGCAAACGCGCAGGCGAGAGGCTTAAATTCCCTAACGAGCTTTACGAGTTTATGCGTAACCGCGAGTATCTTTTTGGTTTTTTCAAGGAGCTTGCGACGGAGCGCGTGAGTATCGATGCGCTCGATCTTAGCGACACCTATGCGTGGTATGCCGAGCATTTTGAAATTCTGCGAGAGCTAGCAGGGGCGTATGCAAGGATTCTGCGCGAGCATGGATTTTACGACGAGATCACGCTACCCGCGCATTATGAGCTAAATGAGTCCTATTTGCGTGGATTTGAGCGGATAGAAATCAAAATCGACGGCAATCCTAGCGCATTTGAGTTCGAGGTTTTTAAGCGCGCTGCGGAGCTGAGCGAAGTCGTACTGAGCTTTAGAGCCACGACTTTAAATTCCAAGCCCGTGCGTGCGGTGGAGGAGCTTTGCGGCATAAGTCTAGAGCCAGGTTTTGCTTACCGCGTAAATCTTAGTACGGGTGAAATTTTAAGCCGAGAGCCGCTAAGCGTGGGCGGAGCGGTTGTGTGTAGAGGCTTTGAGTTGCGAAGCTTGCAGACGAGCTACGTTTTTGAAAAAATTTCATCCTTCGTGCGTGCAGGTATCGCGCCAGAGCGCATAGTCGTGATCCTGCCCGACGAGAGCTTTGCGGACACGCTGCGGCTATATGACGAGCGCATCGCAAAGACCCGCGGCTCGCACAGGCTGCTAAATTTCGCGATGGGCGAGAAGCTTAAAGATAGCCTATTTTACGTAACGCTAGAGAAAATTTCGCAGTGCTTAAAAGAAGCGCGCACGCCGAAATTTGGCGTAGATTACCACGCATTCAAAAGTCCGGATGGAAGATTTTTGAATGCGGAGGATTCCGCGGTACAGCAAAATTTAGCGCTAGGTAATTTCGCTTCGGAGAATTCTATTTCGCAAAATTTCGCACAGCAAAATTCCGCGTTTGATTGCGAAATTTTTTCAAATTCTAAAGCGGATTTAAAATTTATGTCTGCGGGGGCGTTTGAAAATACGGAAAATTTTGAAATTCTGCGCGAAATTTCGGCGGAACGCGCGAATAGCGCGGGAGAACAAAGCTTTTCTTTGGATTTTGCGGAGTTGCAAGAGCCCTTAGAGTGTTCGCAGCAGCGCGATTATTCGGCTCGTGCAAAACGGCAAGAGCTTTCAAAGAAGCAGCAAGGGAGCCTAAAGTACTCTATGCAGCGGGAGCATATAGAGCTTGAGGAAGAAGATGGGTATTCAAAAAGCCCTGAGCAGCGCGATCGTTTTAGGCACTCTAAAATGCGCGAGGACGCAGATGAGTATCCGCAGCGCCCAAACCCGCAGGAGCTTGATCTGTTTTTTGCGAGTGTGGGCGTGGATGAGGCGCTTTTTGGTGAGTTCGCACGCGATTTTACAAAGCAAGTAAGCTTCGAGCATTTCGAGGCACTAATTATCAAGCTCGCCTGTTTACCTAAAATTAGCGACGCGCTGCTGCAAGAAAAACTAAAAGAGCCGCTATATCTAATTAAAATTTTGCTTCGAAAATTTAAGGACGAAAACCTAAGCTTTGGCAATCTGATCGATCTTTTTTTGTTAGAAATTTCGCGCATTAAGCTTGATGATGTTCGTGGCGGAAAGGTCACGGTAATGGGGCTTTTAGAGAGCCGCGGACTGCAATTTGACGGCGTGATAATCCCCGATTTTAACGATGATCTGGTGCCTAAGCGCAGTAGCGGAGAGATGTTTTTAAACTCTGCTTTGCGTGCTAGAGCAGGGCTCATCAGCCACGCAGACCGCGAAAATTTACAAAGATTTTACTACGACGGCTTGCTAAGAGGCGCTAAAAAAAGCGCGATTTGCTATCTGCAGAGCGTCGAGAAATTGCCTTCGCGGTTTTTGAAAAGCTTTGAAGTGCAACAAGACGCGGAATTTTCGCAGGAGGATTATTTGCGGCTTTTTGGGCGGGAGGAATTTAAGCCCGCCTTATGCGGACAAGAAGATCCCGTGGCTCGCCATGATTTTTTTGCCGAGGAGCTATCGTTTTCGCGGCTGGATACGTTTTTAGAATGCAAGAGGAAGTATTATTACCGCTACGTTTTCGGGCTGAAGGAGGGGCTAAAATTTGGCGAGGATAATGCGCTTTTAGGTAAAATTTTGCATACGAGTTTTCAGCGTTTATATGAGCGAGCAGGAATGAAATTTAGCATGCAAAAATTTCGCTCTATTTATTCGCAGCTTGCGCGAGAAGCGGGCATCGCGCGCTTTGATGTGGAGCTTGAGCTAAAAGCTGTAGAAAAGCTAGCTAGGCTTTTAGAAGAGCATGAGCAAATTTGGAGCTTCAGCGGTAGTGAAGTATCGCTAAAAGGCGAGCTTGACGGGGTGCGCCTGAGTGGGCGGATCGACCGCATCGACGAAGATAAGGCAGGGCGGAAGTTCATCATCGATTACAAACGTGGTTCAGCTAAAAAGCATATGGAAAAATTCCAGCTTACGTTTTATCGCGCGCTTTTAGCCCAGGAGTGCGAATGCGCCTATCTGTCGCTAAAAGATTGCGCGTTTGCGGCTCCTGGCGACAAAACGCCTAGCTTAGAAAATCTGCGCGAGACGCTAAGCTCTATCGGTAAGGAATTTGCAAGCGAGGTTGCTTTTACGCGCACGGAAGCGGTGCAAAGCTGCGAATACTGCGATTATAAAATCATTTGCAAGGGGCAGATTGATGGCAAAATTTGAAAATTATCTGGCGCTTGAAGCGAGCGCGGGCAGCGGCAAGACCTTCAATCTTGCAGTAAGGTTCATCGAGCTAGTGCTAAAAGGCGAGCCGATCAATGAAATTTTAGCGCTTACCTTCACCAAAAAAGCTGCTGCTGAGATGAAAACGCGCATCGTGGAGAAATTTCAAAATTTGCTTGTCATGCGCGACGGCGCCCTTGTGCCAAGCCCCGAGCTGGAGCAAATTTGCGCTGATTTGGGGCTAAGCGCGGATGAGGTTTTGGCAGCGCAACAGCGCCTACTGCCTAAATTTTTAAACGAGAGCCTAAACGTCTTTACCTTTGATGCGTTTTTTGCAAAGGCTCTGCGCTCCTTTGCGCTAAACAGCGGCATTGATCCGAGCTTTGAAAACGATGAAGGGATTTTGGGTGTGCAGCAGGCGGCGTTTTTAGGCGCGATTTGTAAAAACGAAGCGCTATTAAGAGAGGTCGTGGATTATGTAAGCGACTCAGGAATGACAAAGGGCGAGTTTTTAAATAGCTTACAAAGCATTTGGAGAGGCGATATAAGCATAAATTCGCCCACGCTTTCCGCAACCTCCGCATTGGCAGAGATAAATGAAATTTTATCTCGCTTGCAAAAAGCGGCGAGAGATGCGGGCGTAAGCGCTGGAGCCGTAAATGGGCTAAGCCCTGTTAGTGATCTGTCAAAATTATCCTCGGGCTTCATTCTTTCGGCTCTTGCCAACGGCAGTTTCGATTATCCGCGCTCGCAGCTTAAAAAAATTTCGCATTTTGACGGCGAGCTAGCAAGACTAAAAGACGCCATAGCTCGCGAAATAGCGTGGATGGATGCAACATATGCGGCTAAGCTGGCAGGACTAATTAAAATTTATGCCGAGGCGCTTAAATCGGTGCAGCGTAAAAGCGGCAAGCTTACATTCGGCGATGTCACCGCAGCTGTGCACTCGCTGCTAAATCCAAGCGCAGAGGCGTTGCAGGGCAATCGCGAGCTTTTGTATTTCAGGCTTGATTCTAAAATCACGCATATTTTAATTGACGAATTCCAAGATACCGACATTTGCCAGTATGAAATTATGCTGCCGCTAATCTCTGAGGCGCTTGCTGGCAAAGGAGCGGAAGAGCGCTGCGGTAGCTTTTTTTACGTAGGCGATAAAAAACAGAGCATCTATAAATTTCGCGGCGCAGAGAGAAAAATTTTTGATATTTTGCGCGAGCAGTTTAGCCAAATCAAAACGCAGAGTCTGCCGCGCAATTATCGCAGTTTAAAACTTATCGTAAAATTTGTAAATGAGATCTTGCGCGATAAATTTGCGTCTTATGAAGATCAAATCGCGGCAAATAAGCTAGATAACGATCTGCCTGCTTCGGTGCTGCAAAAAATCAAGGACTATCCGCTTTCTCATCCGCGAATGCCGCTATTTGAGGTACAAAGCGACGATTACGGCTACGTAGCAGCGTTTTCATACGACGATGTGCTAAAGGGGGCTGCGGAGCGAGCGCGCAGGCTTGTTGAGGAGTGCGGCGTGAGAGCTGATGATATCGCGATTTTATGCTGGAAAAACGAGCATGTAAGCGCGCTAAAAGAGATGCTATCAGAATTCTGCGAGGTTTGCAGCGGCTCAAATAAGGCTCTGCGTTGCAGCGAGCAGGTAAATGCCGTAATTCAATACGCGAAATTCTGCGTAGGTGGCGATGAAATTTATCTGCGAAACGCCGAAGCGATTTTGGGTAGGCGGCTTAAAAAAATAGCGGTCGATCTGCATAAAAATGCGCAAAAAACGGCAGAATTTATCGCTAGCACGCTGAAATTAAATTTTGTCGATCCGGATCTACTGCTGTTTTTCGAGACGCTGGCAAAATTTAATAGTTTTAGCGAGTATCTGTTTGCAAACGACGAAACGGAGGTATTTGCCAAGGAACAAAGCGGCATTAAAATTATGACTGTGCATAAGTCCAAGGGG
>CAJPSJ010000052.1 GCA_905373295.1 uncultured Campylobacter sp.
CAGCGGCGTCCTGCACAGCGCACCCATCAGAGCGACGTCAAAGACGCTGTAGTCATAGGGCGGCGCGTGCGTCTGCGGCACGTAGGCGACGAGCGAGGCTAGCCCCTTTTTGCCGTAGTCGCGCACGCTTTTGCCTGCGATTAGCACCTCGCCTTCAAATTTTAAAAATCCGAGCATTATGCGAAGCAGGGTGCTTTTGCCGCTGCCGTTGGCGCCTAGGATGCTTAGCGTATCGCCCGTAGCGACGTCAAAGCTGATGCCCTTTAGCACGGGCTTATCGCGGTAGGCAAAGCGTAAATTTCGCACCTCTATCAAATTTTCTCGCATCAAAAGCTCCTCTTGGCGCGGCGAAGCACGATGATAAACATCGGGATGCCAAATAGCGAGGTCACGATACCGATGGGGATCTCAAAGGTAAAGATGAGCCGCGAGAAGCTGTCGCAAAAGAGCAGAAATATCGCGCCGATCATCGCCGAGCTGGCGAGTACCGCGCGGTTGTCGGCGCCGAAGATAAAGCGCGCGATGTGCGGCACGATAAGCCCGATCCAGCCGATGATGCCCGCGATCGTCACGCTAAGCGCGCTAATGAAGGTCGCGACGAGGATGATGAAAATTTTAACTCGCGCCGTATTTACGCCCAGGCTCTTTGCCTCCTCTTCGCCAAGGCTTAGCGCGTTTAGGTATTTGCCGCTAAGCGCCAGCAGTAAAATGCCCGCGCACATCGGCAGGATTGAAATTTGGATGAAGCTTTTAGACGCAAATCCGAGGCTTCCCATCAAAAAATAGGTGATCGCAGGAAGCGCGTCGTTCGGGTCTGCGGCGTATTTTAGCACCGAGAGCAGCGATGTAAAGAGCGAGCCGCTGATGACGCCGCCCAGCACCAGCACGATGACGCTGCCGCTACGCGAATACAGCGCCGAGACGCCCAGCGCCACGGCCACGGCGAGAAAGCCGAAGCCAAAGGTGCTAAGCTGGATGAGATATTCGTTAAATTTGAAAAACATCCCCACCGCCGCGCCAAAGCCTGCGCCGCTTAGAACGCCCAGGATCGAGGGGCTAACGAGCGGGTTAACAAACATCGCCTGATACGCTGCGCCGCTGATCGCGAGGCTCGCACCGATGAGCACGCAAGCAAGTATGCGCGGTAGGCGAATTTCAAGCAAGAGCGTGTGCATGACCTCGAAATCTTTTAAGCTTTCGCCCCGCAGCAACGCCGTGACGTAGCGTGCGTAGTCCTCTGCGCTAAAGCCGTATTTGCCCAGCAGCAGCGAGCCCGCGACGCAAAACGCCAGCAGTAGGGCTAAAAGCGCAAACGCTCTTTTGCTCATTTTTCTTTACTCACTCGGCGCCCCGTCCTAAAATTTTATAAATTTGCTCGTCTGTAAGCTCAAGGTCCAAAAATAGCTTGTAAAACTCGCGCGTCTGGGTAACCATGTCAAATTTAAATGCATCGGGGTAGGTTAAGCTTATGAGCCATTTTAGCCCCAAAAACCTCATAAACGAAGGCGGGCGGTCAAACCACGAAAATGGCTAACGCGGGATGTAGTAGGCTTTTTTGTTTTTCACCGCGCCCAGCAGCTGCCACTTGGAATCGCCATAAATTTTATCAAACAGCTCCTTTTCGTAGATGAGAATGACGTCCGGGTCGTATTTTACGAGCTGCTCGAAGCTGATTTTTACGCGCCCGAAGGATTTGGCGTTTGGATCCTCGCTGCACTTATGCACGTTCTGCGCGCCTGCTCGCTCGATGAGAGTCGCGTGCCACGAGCCCTCACACTCGGTAGCTAGCCCGTCGCCGCCCTGCGCGTAGTAGATTTTCACCTTTTGCAGATTATTTTTCCTGATGTATCCCTCGATCTGCGCGGTTAAATTTAGCGATTCCCGTGCATAATTTATGAGCTGCGCGGCGCGCTCCTGTTTGCCCGTCACTTCGCCTAAAATTTCAAACCCGTCTAGATAATCCTCAAGCTGCACCGCGCTTAGATAGAGCATCGGTTTTTTGATAGAGCCGAAAAACTCGCTCATCTTTTTGGTGTTGCGCGAGCTTGCGTTTACGAGGATGAGCTCGGGATTTAGGCGCAGCAGCATCTCGACGTTTGGAATTTTACCCTGACCGAAAAAGCCGCCCACGACTGGTTGCTCTTGCACCTCTTTTTTGACGTAGGGCGGCTCGTAGTCGTTCCATTCGAAATTCGTGCCGCTGATTTTAGCGGGATCAAGCGCGTAGAGCATATATAAAAGCGGCGGCGAGCTCGCGTAAATTTTAGAAGGAGTGCCCTGCAGCTGAGCTATGTTTTCGCTGTTTTGAGCGATGTAATCCTTGATCTGCGCCTCGCTTAGAGCAAAAAGCATGCTCGCGGCGCAGAGAAATAGAAATATTTTTTTCACCGTTTTTTCCTTTTAAAATTTTTGATTTCGCAAGTATAGCAAAAGAAATTTTAAAATAGATTTATCTTCGCTAGGCGCCTATTTAGCCGCTAAATTTTAAAATTTAGTAGCGGTGATTTTAGAATGTCTGGCTAAATTTAGGATTTTAAAATTTAGAGTTTAAATTTAAAAGGGGCGGGCGGTCTGAGATAAAGCTCAAAACCGCTCGCCTTCGGAGTTCAATGAAAAGGCAAAATGCCGCCGCCGTTTAAACCTGAATTAAAATTTATATCTGATGTTTGAGAAAAATACGCGACCCTCCTCAGGATAGCCCTCTCTATACTCATAGTTTTTATCAAACAGATTCGATACGCCCGCCTCTAGACTTAAGTTTTCGATCGGCTCGTACGTGAGCTTTAAATTTGTAACGCCAAAGCCTGCCAGCCTGGTCTCTTCTTTGGATAAGACGTATTTGCCGGATGAGATATATTGCGACATGTATGCAGATAGCTTAGGCGTGATTTTATAATCTACGTATAAAAAAGCCTTGTGTTTCGGCAGATCATACACTTTGGCGTCGCTTTTATTGTTTTTAACTATAAGATAGGAGTAGTTGCCGCCTATCTCAAGATCCTTCGTCGCAAAGTACCCCGTGCTAAACTCAAAGCCTTTGTGGGTCGATCTATCGATATTTCATATCTCTAGTTTGGCCGTTTCGCGTCTCTTTTCTAAGCCCGAAAGCGTCTTTGACCTTTGAATAAAATACCGCCGTTTCGAGCTTTAGCGTATCGCCGAACATCCTTTGATAATCTATTTCGTAGTGGTTTGCTACCTCCGGACGAAGCGCTGGGTTTGCGAAGGTTCGGCCAAATCTCTCGCTATATCTGTCTTTCATGCTCGGAAAATAGGTCTTTTTTGCGTAGCTTAAGCTAAGCTCATCGTTGCCGTCGAAGCTTTGTTTATATATCGCCTGATAATTGAAGGCCGTTTCCTTTTTCAGATCCGTAAAGCTATAAAAATGCGGTCTACTAGCTAAAATAGAGCCGTATTTTTCGGCCTTTTTCGAATCTCTAATGTCATAATCGATGCCTAAAATGAGTTTGTTATAATCGGTAAATTTATACGTATTTTCCAAAGCGAAGCTATACATAGCGTCCTGGGTCGTTTGGATCGGCTCGCCGTCGTTGTGCTCTTTGTGCTCGTCAAATTTATAATTTGCCGCAAATTTCAACGTATCTTGATCGCTCACGTCGCCGCCTACTTCTGCGCCGAAGCCGTAAGAATGGTCTCTATAGTGGCTATTGAATGCATATCTTCTTTTTTGCGTGCTATAGGTTTTGTCGTCGAATGATCGCAGATCGTTTTTGAATTGATCGTAATACGCCTTCGTATTTATATACAGACTGCCCGCAATTTGCGTATGCGAGAGGAAGTAGAGGCTCTGTTTATCCCACATAGGCCAATCCCAATATCTACTCCAATCCAAATAGCGGCCCGCATAACGAGGGGCCTGTTTTCTGCCTTTTTGATTGATATAGCTGATGGCGTATTCGTCGGTTTCGTTCGGCGTAAGACCCACTTTAAGTCCGATTTTTTTGTCTCTTTGGATGGAGTTATCTGTAAAGTTTTGTCAGAAGTCAAAGTGGGAAAAAATTTGAGCTGGTCGCCTAAAGATAGGGATTAGGAGCAAATTTACTCAAAATCAAAGTGGCAAAATTCGATTTAAATTTTTTGACAAAAACCTTACGAAATTTTACGCCGCTTTTAACACCCGTTTAAATGGGCATTAAAAGCATTTTTGCTATTCTGCGTCTTCTGCACCCTGCACTCTTTTGAGCGTGGCGATAAGCTTATCTCTAAATTTATAAATATCTTCAAGTTTTTCGAGTGGATATCTAGTCTCTTGTTTTTCTATCTCGTGAATGCCAATGTATTTCTTCGCCGTATTAAAGTGCAATCTAGCTATCCATTTGCGGTTATTATCGTCAAAGAGTACTCCAAAATAGCTTTGAGTATCCCTTGCATAAATTTTATCAAGCTCCACATATTCGCCCAGTATTGATTTGATGATAAAAAAGCCCTGCAGCTCATCTTGCGTAGTTACGATCTTAGCTTCATCATTACTACTTTCTTCATCCTCGTCTGTGATATTTGCCGTTAAGCCCGCACGTACGGAATTTATCTTTTTTGAGGCTAAATCGGTCACTATCTCACTCAGAGCGGTTTTTGTATAACTCTTAAAGTCCTCTAGTACACTTCCTGTTATGCGTGTTCCTTGCGGAAGTATTCTGCAGGCAAACATCCTAGCCAAATCATCGCTAGGTTTGGCGGTTTCTTCCTCAAATATCTTTTTTATCTCAAGTATGCGGCGCTGCTTATTCGCCATCTCCAGTATCGAGCTGATATTTAGATCGCTTTTTGTAAAGCGCTCAAGAGCCTTTACGTCGCGCTTGTTGAGCTCGTCAAGGTTTACAATAAGAAACGGATTGTCATCAAGTCTATTTTCCTTGTTGATGTCGGAATAAAATCGGTATTCTATGCCATTTGTTAGCAGTGCAAATTTAGCGTCAGTAACGCCGAAATATCGATATAGCTGGCTTGAGTGCTTATTTAAAACCTCGGTGTGCTTCTTGACCTCTACGATGATGAGCGGCTTGCCCTCATACATTATGGCGTAATCTACCTTTTCGCCCTTTTTGATGCCCACATCGGCGGTAAATTCGGGCACTATGACCGTCGGGTCAAATATATCGTAGCCTAAAATTTGAAAAAACGGCATCACAAACGAGTGTTTCGTGGCCTCTTCGGTCTGCACGGAGTCTTTGATGCTCGATATCCTGGTGCTTAGGCGTTGCAAATCCTCATATAGATCCATAAATTCCCCTTTTATATTGATTTCATATTACGCAGCGTAGGACTTTGCCGACGATATATACTTGCAAATCGCTATCCGGTCCTATCTCGTAGCTATCGTATTCTTTATTAACGCTTTTTATGTGCAGTACACCGTCGGGACTTTTTTGCAATAGCTTCACCATAAAGTTGTCGCAGTAGTTGATGATATATAACCCATCGCCTTCGAATTTCGCCGTAACGTCGGCGATCACCCAGCTATCGGGATAAAGCATCGGCACCATGGAGTAGCCCCCTACCGGCATGCAGCGAATCCTACTCGTATTTTTAGGGCACACCTTAAAAAGCATCCGAGAGAAAGGTACCAATACATCGGTGTCATAGATCTCTATGCCGTTTATATCGACGCTTTCGCCGGCGCCTACGGATGAGCTAAGCTTGCGGATAAAAATTTGATCCGTCTCGGTTTCTTTAAGGTTTGAGGGACTAACGTCATTTTTGCCAATACTTACGTCATCACTAACGTCAATACTTACGTCAAAATTTTCATCAGACTTACGAACTACTAACGAACTCTCATCTTCAGGGTCGCTAGATCTATCTATTTTTTTAAGGGTAGAGGGGTTGGCGACAGAATTTACATGGTATTTTTGTTTTGACGACATATTGGCGACATTATCATTGACGACATAACGATCGAAACTATCCTCCTCATAAAAAAAGGATACATCAATATGAAAGTAATTAGACAATTTCTTTATAAAATCAGCTTTTGGCTGTGTAGTTCCATATTCGTAGCTCTGCAAAGTTCCATAAGATACATTAAATTTTTTAGCAAAATCTTTTTGAGAAAAGCCGTTGCTCTCTCTAATTGCTCTTATTCTATTGCCTATCATTATTTCATACCTATTTTTTTAAGCTATATCTTGACATTACATAGAAATTTATGTATAATATCAAAACATATTTAGAAAAGATAATACCTATAAAAAGGTTAAGATTTTCTAAAAGTTCTTTGAAATTTTATTGTTAAGCGGATAAATCTATTTTAAAGGATACTTGCATGCAAGAAGCACCGGATGTAAGTGAGATACTAGAGATCGTAAAGGTCATAGTTAAGCTCATAGATGAATACACCAAAGATGGCGAAATAAGCGACCAAGCGAGAATAATTAAGCTTTTGAAGGCTTATTATTGTCTTGATGTTTAGGAGAGTCTAACAACTCTCCGACTTTTTTATAAAGATTAACGACGGGTTCTATTGCGTTGTCAACATAACCTGCGATTTCCATTTTCTTAACGTTTAATATAATCTTGGTAAGTTCAAGTTGAATTTCTTCTTTAGTCATTTGTAAGTCCTTTGAATTAAATTTTGCTTGGTCGCGAAATAATAATATCAAAGGGCTTACAAATATCCGCTTAACAATAAGATTTTATAGTAAAAAGGAGCAAATATGCCAGGATATAGAGTAAAACCGGTCTCAAAGGCCGTGAAGCAAAAGCTAAAGTATGATCTAAAAGACTACTGTGCGATGCGAGGACTAAGCTTAAGCAGCTTTTACAAGGGCTATATAAGCCAAAAGGCTCGTAAAATACTAGAAAAAGACGGTATAAAGGTAGCCTAATGTGGGTAAATTCCAAGCATGCGGCTGAAATTTTAGGTGTAAATTTAAGAAAACTACAAAGAAGAGTAGTTAAAGCCCAAGCTAGTAAGCAAAATTTTTTGCTTACTAATACACAGAAAACTATGTATAGACTCATATCTGGCAATCGCGGCGGCGCGGGCGGTAAAACCCTTCAAATTTGGATCGACGATAGCCTGATAAACAACGAAAGCGGCGAAATTTCGCGACAAAGTAAGAGCGTTTACGGCGATGAGCGCGGCGAAGCTAATTTAAGCAACGCGGCCGCGGCAGATCCGTCCGCAAGCGGCGGTGCTTTAAACTTAAGCAATGCATTAAGCTGCAGTAGTGCGCAGAGCCTAAACGACGCGAGGCGAGATTTAAACGGCGCAGAGCAAAGCTCAAGCGATCCGAGCAGCGCGACAAGCCTCCCTGCTATCGCTACTTGCTCGGATAAAAAACGCAAAGCCGCTTTTGAAAAATATAACGTCGTTAGGGAGTGGGAAGACGCAAAAGGCAAGATCAGCGAGGCTACTTTTCTGGAGTATATCAACGCTAAAAAGATATGCTCCGTAAAGGTAACCGCAAATAAACTATACGACTGGCAACGCAAATATAAAAGAGGCGGGCTGGACGCGCTAGTGGACGAGCGGGATAATAATAAGACCCTAAAGCTTGACGCGCTAGGTCTTGCGCCGCTTTGCGTAGAGCTGATACTTGCATGCGGCGGTATGGGCAAGGTAGATATAACAAACATCTACAAAGCACTAAATTATCACGCGGCAAAAAACTCTCTCATAAACTTTGAGGATTTTCAAGGCAAAAGAGACGAGATAGTAAGCTATGAGGTCGTAAATCGCTTCGTAAACAACTACCTAAACAAAAATAAGCTCGTAAAAAACATCATCCTTTACGGCGAGGACGGAGCGGTCGGTCGCGGCTTGCCGGCTCTTGGTATCAGCAACTACGCTGTAAGCACGATAAACGAAGTCGTGGAGATAGACGGCAGCCCGCTTGATCTAATCTGCAACGCTAGCGAGCTTTGTGAGCTCATCGGCTGGCAAAACGTCAGCACTATCTTTAAAGACAAAGACGAATTTCAAAACTATGTAAAAGAGTGGCAAAAGCGCTATACCATCATCGCTCTAATCGATACGTATAGCGGAGTAGCGACTTTTCATATCAGCGATAGTGAAAATTCTCTCTGCATCGCTAGAGCCGTCGCCAAATATATCGTGCGCTACGGCAAGCCAAAGGTAATCAAGGGCGATAACGGCAAAGCTTTCAAGAGCGAGTATATGCGCGAAGTCTTAGGCGCGCTTGAGATCGAGTATAAAGCCGTGCGTGCTTATAGCGGCTGGCTAAAGCCCTACGTAGAGCGAAATTTTAGAGCCTTGCAGCATAGTTTCAGTGCAAATTTGGCGGGCTTCATCGGACATAATATCTCACAGCGCCAAGCTATAGAGTTTTTTCGCTCTAAAAAAGAGCGCCGATTAAAAAGAGGCTACAAAACAAACCTAACGATGCTAAAAAATCTAAACGAGGTGCAAGAGCTAATGGATATGTATGCGGAAAAATTTCTAAACACCCGCTACCTTGAGCGCCTTGATACTACCTGCGCAGCTGCGTATAGCGCAAAGATAGGCGATGCTGTGTATATGGACGCTCTAAGCATCAGCGCGCGTCTTGGCGGACGAGAGCTGAAACATGTGCATAAAAAAGGCATCAGCCTAGATGGTGTGAGGTTTTACAGCGTGGAGATGTACGGGCTTGAGCGCGTATGGGTTAGCAAAAACGTCAATAATATAAACGAGTGCTTTTTATGGAGCGAGGATAACAAATTTATCGGCGTTGCCTCTACGCTTGATTTGGATGAGGGAGTAAGTGCCGAGGAGGCTAAAAGCGCGCAAAAGCTATTTAATAAGCGCCTAAAAGAGACCAAAAAGCAGATGGACGCTGCATCGATCGCACACAGGGCGGATTTTGAGCAGATAGTGCGGCTCGTTGAAGCGAGACCCGCCGCGCGCCCGAAGCCGCAAGCGGCAAATAACGAAAGCAGGCTAATAGATGCTGCGCTAAGGGGGGCTAAAAGCTTGAACTCTAGCGTAGCTTTGAGCGATGAAATTTTAAGCGCGCAAGCTGCGCAGCGCAAAGCGGAGCGCAAGATAAAGAGCTTTGAGGAAGTAGTCTGCGGATAAGGTGCTTTTAAAGGGCATAAAATGTCTTTTAAAAGCCCCTTACGGGCAAAGGAGAAAATATGCAAGAGATTATATCTAAGCTAAACGAATTCTTAGAGGGCGGAAGTGTGAGTATGAGCGCGCTTGCGCGGGCTTTGGGCATCAGCCCGGGAGCGATTAGCCAGTTTCGCGCGGGCAAATATAAGGGCGATAATGCGGCGATCGCAGCCAAGATAAGCGCCTATATCGATGCTAGCGCCAAAAAAGCAAAAGAGTTTGCCGCCTCGTCCGCGCGAGATGAAATTTTTAACTCGCGGGATTACAAGATGGCAAATTTCGTCATCTCCGAAGCCGTAGGCGAGCGCGAGATAGCTTTGCTCTACGGCACCGCAGGTAGCGGCAAGAGCACGATACTACGCGACTTTGCTGCCAAAAATCCTAACGCGGTGCTAATTGAGGCTACCTGCCACACCAACGCTAACGCTTTGCTTGGCGAGCTGTGCGAGGCGCTAAGGCTGGAAGCCGCGGGCAGCGCGAATGCCAAATTAAAAGCGATTTCAAGCTTCTTAAAAACTGCCGATAAGGTGCTGCTAATCGATGAAGCCGAGCATCTGCCTCTAAGAGCACTTGAGGATCTACGCAGAATTTACGATTTTTCGAGTACTCCGCTAATTCTAGCAGGCACGGAGATTTTGCTAAAGAATTTAGTGGGGCGCAATAAGGAGCTTAGGCAGCTATATAGCCGTATTTGCGGCAAATGGGCTATGCAGGGACTAAGCAAGGAGGAGAGCGACGCCTTTTATGGTGCTGGGATCTTCGCTCACGCCAAAGGCAACTTCCGCGCGTCCGAAAAGTTACATAAAAAGTCGGTCCGCCTAGCGGCTCTTAACGGCTGCGCCGTGGGCGAGGAGATCATAGCCCAAGCTTGCGGCATGGTGATTTTATAAGGAGGAAGAGATGAAAGCATATGAGGGTATGAAAATGAGCGATCTAAAGGCCTGCAGAGATGAGATCATCATCGCGCACTCATTCATTCTCTTCAAGACCCCGCGGGGATGGATTGCAAAGATGAGAAAGCGCGAGAGCATAACGGTGCCGATCCCGCACTTCCGCCGCGGATTCGGAACAATCTGGAGCTAAGACTTTGATTTTAAATGGCGCCCCGTGCGGGCGTCTTATAAAGTCAAATTTAAAAGGAGTGGATATGAAATTTCCTAAAGAGCTTGAAGCAAAACGCACTAAGTGCATAGTATAC
>CAJPSJ010000053.1 GCA_905373295.1 uncultured Campylobacter sp.
GACATTGCTTTTCGTTTTTTCGTAGAGCAAATGCTTTGGCATCAGCGCAACCGTAAAGAGATTAGAATCGGCAAGAGCGATCGGTCCGTGCTTCATCTCGCCGCTTGGATAGCCTTCCGCGTGCAGATAGGAGATCTCTTTGAGCTTGAGCGCGCCCTCAAGAGCGAGCGGATAGAAAATATCGCGCCCGATAAAGAAAAAGCCGTGTCCGTGCAGATAGTGCTTACTCATGCGGTAAATTTTATCCTGCAAGCCGTCTTTGATCTTTAAAATTTGCGGGATATGAAGCATCGCCGAAATTTCAGCGGAATTTATGCGCGCCGAGATGACTTCGCGCAGATTTGCAAGATACACCACAAACATCCATAGCACCATAACCTGCGTCGCAAAAGCCTTCGTAGATGCCACACCCTTTTCGATGCCGGCGCGGGTGAGGATCACGCTGCCCGCCATGCGCACGATCGAGCTGTTATCGACGTTGCAGATCGCAAGCGTCCTAAGACCAGCTTTTTTAGCGATATGCAGCGCCTCTAATGTATCGGCGGTCTCGCCACTTTGCGAGATCACGATAAATAAGGAATTCTTGTTTAAAAATGGTTCTTTGTAGCGGAATTCGCTGGCAACTTCCACTTTTGTGCGGATTTTAGCGATGCGCTCGAAAAGATACGAACTTACGAGCGCGGCGTGATAGCTCGTACCGCAGGCGCATAACACGACCTCATCGATACCCTCAAACATCGCCGCATCAAGCTCGTCAAATTTTATCTTGCCGCCCTTTATTACGCGCCCCATCATCGCTTCGGTTACGACTTGCGCTTGCTCGTAAATTTCTTTTTCCATAAAAAATCTAAAGCCCTCTTTTTGCGCATAGCCTTTATCTTTCGGAAGCTCACTAAAGGCGCAATTATGCGGTTTAGAGTTTTTAAAAACGTCGATTTGTCCAAGCTTGGCAACGCCGTAAATTTGATCGTCCAGATACGCAGCCGTATTCGCAAGCCCGATGAGCGGAGCGTCCGAGGAGCTAAAGAAAATTTCGTTTTTATCGTTTTTTGCGACAATCAGCGGAGCTGCGTTTTTAGCAAAGAAAATTTCGCCGGGTGCTGCCTTGGTGATTAAAAGCGTTGCGTATGCGCCTTTTAGTCGTTTAATTGTGGCTTCATATGCCTTAAATGCATCGTTGCTAGCCTTAAAATTTTTCTCGAAAAGATGCACGATCACTTCGGTATCGGTCTGGCTTAAAAATTTCACGCCGTCCGCTTCGAGCTCGTCCTTTAGCTCGATGTAGTTTTCGATGATGCCGTTATGCACGACGAAGCTAAAATCTCCAAAATGCGGATGCGCGTTAAGCTCGGTGGGCTTTCCGTGCGTCGCCCAGCGAGTATGTCCGATCGCAACGCCAAAGCCTTGCGAAGTGAAATCTTTCATCTTTTCTTCGAGATTATTTAGCTTGCCGACTGCTTTGAAATACTTTATATTCGCACTCTCGTCCATCACAGCAAGCCCAGCGCTATCGTATCCGCGATACTCGAGTTCTTTCAGCCCGTTTATTATGATTTTTTTCTTTTCGGCGTTTCCTATGTAGCCCACGATTCCACACATTTTGCTTTCCTTGTTTAAAATTTGGCGCCCATTTTACTACGCTATTTTAAATTAACGAAATTCGGCTCTAAATTTAGTCCGCTTATCCGTTTTGTAAGCAAAAAATTATATAATTAGCACAAAATTTGGCTTGGGAAATCGATGGAAATTTTAGAAAAACTACAAAGCGGCGAGAGATTAAATTACGAAGACGGCGTGAAATTATGGGATCTGGATCTTTTCGATCTGGGTAAATTCGCCTTTGCTATTCGCAAAGAAAAAAACGGCAAAAACGTCTATTTCAACGCAAATCGTCATATAAATCCTTCAAATTTATGCGCAGATACCTGTAAATTTTGCGCATTTTCGGCGCACCGCAAGAACGATAACGCCTATACGATGAGCGATGATGAGATCATGCGTATCGTGGACGAGACTGTAGCGCGCGGCACGAAGGAGATTCATATCGTAAGCTCGCACAACCCATTCGTTACGCCGCAGCAATATTTGGGAATTTTTAAAGCGATAAAGCAAAAATACCCGCTTGTGCATATCAAGGCGATGACCGCGGCGGAGGTCGATTACTGGCGGCGAAAGTGGAAGATGAGCTACGAGGAGACGATAGAGCTGATGATGCAAAGCGGCGTGGATTCGATGCCGGGGGGCGGCGCCGAAATTTTTGACGAGGACGTGCGCGATAAAATTTGCAAAGGCAAGGTCTCAAGCGAGCAGTGGCTACGTATCCACTCGCTGTGGCATGCGCGCGGGCGTCAGAGCAACGCCACGATGCTCTTTGGACATATCGAAAGCCGCGCGCACCGCATTGATCACATCTTGCGCATCCGCGCGCTGCAAGATGAGAGCCTCTCTCGCGCTAACGGCGGCGGTTTCAACGCCTTCATCCCGCTCGTGTATCAGCGCGAGAACAACTATCTGGATGTGGAGGGCTTTTTGGGCTCGGTCGAAATTTTAAAAACGATCGCGATTAGTAGAATTTTATTCGACAATGTCGCGCATATCAAGGCGTATTGGGCGACCTCGACGTTAAGCTTGGCCCTCGTAGCGCAGGATTTCGGCGCGGATGATCTTGACGGCACGATCGAGAACGAAAGCATTCAAAGCAGCGCTGGCGCCGGCAGCAAAAAAGGGCAGAGCAAGCGCGATTTTATCGATATGATCAGCACGGCGGGCTTTGTGCCGGTCGAGCGCGACAGCTTGTATAATCAGATCGAAATTTACGAATAAATTCTAAAGGAGGAGCAAGTGGAGAAATTCTTTCATCTCGCCGCCGCGAAAACGTCGGTAAGGCAGGAACTTATCGCAGGGCTTACTACGTTTTTGGCGATGATTTACATCGTGCCGGTAAATGCTAACATTATGAGCATCGCAGGCATGCCGTTTGATGCGCTGGTTACGGCAACCGCGCTTATTACGATAATCGCGACGTTATTTAACGGGCTCTTTGCAAATACCCCCGTTGCGCTTAGCGTCGGCATGGGGCTAAATGCGTATTTTACCTTTGCGTTGTGCGTGGATGCGAAGATGCCGTGGCAGAGTGCACTTGGCATCGTAGCGATAAGCGGAGCGCTTTTTACCGTGCTTTCGTTTACGAATTTTCGCGTTTGGGTTATCAAATCTATCCCGCTTGATCTGCGTCGCGCCATAAGTGCGGGTATCGGGGCTTTCATCTGCTTCATCGGACTTAAACAGATGGGCGTCATCGCGCCTAGTCAGGCGACGCTAGTAACTTTAGGAAATTTAAAAGATCTAAACGTTTTGCTTGGGATTTTAGGCTTAGCGGTCGTGCTAGTGCTTTTTGTGCTTAGAATCAAGGCGGCGTTTATCTTAAGCATTTTGATTACTTCGTGCGTTGCGTGGGTGGCTGGAATTTCGCCCGCACCGCATGGCATAGTAAGCGCGCCAAGCGGCATAACGCCGATATTTGCTAAGCTAGATATCCCCGGAGCGCTAAAGCTTGCGTTCGTGCCTTTTATAATCACATTTTTCGTTACGCATCTATTCGATAGCATCGGTACTCTAACCGGCGTGGGAAACCGCGCAGGGCTTTTTGGAGAGAATAGCAAAGACGGCATGAAAAAACTATCTAGAAATTTAACCTCCGATGCGATAGGTAGCGTCGCAGGAGCCGTTATCGGCACGAGCACGGTCACTGCATTTGCTGAAAGCGCCAGCGGCGTGGAAGCGGGCGGCCGCACGGGGCTTACCGCGGTATTTTGCGCTATATTTTTCGTGCTGACGCTGTTTATGCTGCCGCTATTTAAGGCGATCCCCGCAAATGCAATCTATCCGATCCTCGTAATGGTCGGGGTTTTGATGTTTAGCGAGCTTGGCAAGATCGATTATAGCGACGCGGGAATTCTAATCCCTGCGTTTTTCATAGTATTTTTGATGCCCTTTACCTACTCGATCACCAACGGCTTAAGCTTCGGCTTTATCGCTTATATCGTAGTTAGACTCGCTCAGCGCAGGATAGGGGATTTAAATTTCGGCGTTTTGACGCTTGGCGCGATTAGCGTTTTAGTATTTTTAATGCATTAAATTTTAAGGAAAGATATGAGATTTTATAGTTTCGACGAAATGGATCGCGACGCAAGAGTTATAGCAAAGCAGGTTAGGGACGAATTCATGCCCGATGCGATCGTGGCGATCGCTAGAGGCGGGCTTACATTCGGTCACGCGCTAGCCAACGCGCTTGATATGCGTACGATATTTTCGATAAATTCCATCCACTACGCAGACACCAAAAAGCTCGATACCATCGACGTTTTCAACGTGCCCGATCTGGAGCTTTATAAGCGCGTGCTGCTAGTGGACGATATCATCGATAGCGGCGACAGCATGGTCGAGATCAAGCGCGTGCTGCTGGAGAAATTTCCGCAAATAGAGCTTAAAACGGCGGTGATTTTTTACAAACCCAAGGCGCTCATCCAACCCGATTTCAAAATTTCAAAGACGGATGAGTGGATAAATTTCTTTTGGGAAAATTATACGATAGAGGAATGAAGCGGCACGCGGTTAAATTTAGCGGCTAAATTTTAAAAGATTCGGCGGCTTAAATTTTATAAATTTCGGTCGTAAAATTTAGGTCGTAAATTTAAAGCGCCCGCAGCAAGGATGAGAGTGAAGAAGCTTTATCAAAACGAAATTTTCGTAATCTCCATAATGTGCCTGTTTCAGGGCATATTTTTGCTTTATGCGATCTCAAATTTAAGCATCAGCTACTACGAGGCTGAAATTTTTTACGATAAAAAATCCCTCGTTTCGCTAATCGCAAATTTAAGCTGCGAAATTTTCGGGCGCAACGACTACGCCCTGCGCGTGCCGTTTATTTTGATTCACTTCGCAAACGCCGCGATGATCTATAAAATTTCAAAATTTATTCTAAAGCGCCGCTTCGATAGAGTAGTCGCTACGGCGCTATTTATGGCGCTTCCTGCGTCTATGAGTAGCGCGATCTTGCTAAATCCCGCGGGCATCATCGTTTTTTTTACGCTGCTGGCGATCTATTTTGCAAAGAGCGAATACAATATCGCGCTTTTCGTGCTTCTGTCCGTTTGCGCCCTGATCGACCGAGCGTTTTTTATGCTCTACGTAGGCTTTGGAATTTGGGCGCTTTATACGCGCAAAAAGGAGCTTTTGCTACTTTGCATAGCGCTATTTAGCTTCAGCGTGATCTTTTACGATGTAAGCTCCGAGGGCAAGCCGAAGGGGTATTTTTTAGATACCGTTGGCGTTTTTGCGGGCGCGTTTTCGCCTTTAGTATTTTTATTTTTCATCTACACGATCTATAGAATTTGGATCAAGGAGGAAAAGAGCCTGCTGTGGTTCATAGCCACGAGCGCGCTTTGTCTAACGATGCTTTTTTCTCTAAGACAGCGCGTGCCACTTGAGATGATGCTGCCGTATTGCGTCATCGCTACACCTTTGATCATTCGGGTTTTGTTTAACTCATACCGCGTTAGATTGCCTAAATTTCGCACCTTTCACAAGATCGCCGTGGGTGTAACGCTGGTAAGCTTAGCGGTGAGCTATTTTGCAGTGATTTTTAGTGACGTGATGTATGAGGCGATGTTCGCAAACAAACCGCAGCGGCATTTTATCTATAAATTTGACGTAGCTAGGCAGCTGGCAAGTGAGTTAAAAAATCGCGGAGTAAAAAGCGTAAGCTGCGAGAACGAGAGGCTCTGCCTGCGGCTGAAATTTTACGGACTGCCTGGCGGGGACGGCGCTTTTATCTACGCGGATGAGCAGGAATATGTCTCGGATCATAAAAATTCGATACAAAATATAGATATTTACAAGCAAGGCGTGCGAATTGCGAAATTTTATGTTAAAATATAAACAAAATTTTTATGAAAGGTAAAAATTATGAAAAAAGCATTTACTATGATAGAGCTGATTTTCATCATCGTGGTGGTTGGAATTCTAGCGGCGGTGGCGGTGCCTCAAATCAATCGAAATAGCCTTGTGGAGGCGGCAGATCAAGTAGCTGCTCATATTCGTTATACTCAGCAGCTGGCTATGAATGATAACAAATTCGATCCTAATGACCCGAATTGGTTTAAAAAACTTTGGAGAATTCAATTCAGTCAAACTACCGCCAAAGGAAGTGCCGAGGGTTGGACTTACACTGTGTATTATGATAGCACTATGAGCGGTAATCCTAACGGTAGTGCGGATCTGTCTGATCTATCAAGGGTTGATTTTGCCATAGATCCGCAAAATCCAAATAAAATTCTAAGTGCAGGCTTTCAAAACCAAGCGATAAATAGAAATGCTGAAAGAATCAATAAGAAGCTGAATTTAAGCAAAACTTACGATATTAGAAATGTCGAATTTACTAATTGTGGAGATCGGGCAAATCAAACTATAGTCTTTGATTCTTATGGGCGTCCTATGGGACAGGTAGCTGACTCTACGGTGCCATATGATAGGCTTTTTGTAGGACAGAACCCATGCACAATCACACTTACGAATAATGCGGGCGAGCATGCCCTTATTACCATCCAACCCGAGACCGGATACGTAAATTATACTTTGGCTTCCAATACCGGTCCCGGAGGGCAGTAGGATAATCCTACACACTTAAGGAGAATAATGAAAAAATACATAATGACGCCGATTTATTACGTAAACGACGTCCCGCATATCGGTCACGCATACACGACGATCATCGCCGATACGATGGCTAGATTTTACCGCCTACAAGGACACGAGGTGTTTTTTAAAACGGGCACCGACGAGCACGGCCAAAAGATCGAGGAGGCCGCAGCCAAGCACGGCAAAAGCCCAAAGCAGTACGCAGACGGCGTAAGCGCTAAATTTAAAGACCTGTGGGACGAGTTTGACATCAGCTACGATATGTTTTCGCGCACTACCGATGCCGCGCACGAGGCGGCGGTGCAAAACGTATTTCGCAAGATGTATGAAAAGGGCGACATTTATAAGGGCGAATACGAGGGCAACTATTGCGTAAGCTGCGAGAGTTTTATCCCTTCCGCTCAGCTAATCGACGGCGAATATTGCCCCGACTGCGGCAAAAAGACTAAAATTTTAAAAGAGGAGAGCTATTTTTTCAGGCTTGGCGCCTATGCAGAGCGGCTTTTGAAATGGTATGAGGATGAAAAGTGCATCCTGCCCCTAGGCAAAAAAAATGAGGTTGTAAGCTTCGTAAAAGGCGGTCTGAAGGATCTTTCAATTACGCGAACGGGCTTTGATTGGGGCGTTAAAATTCCGCCCGAGCTAAACGATCCGAAACATGTGATTTACGTTTGGCTGGACGCGCTGATGGATTACCTTAGTTCGCTCGGGTTTTGTGCGGGTGGCGAGCGGATGGAGTATTGGAGCGATGCACTGCACATCGTAGGCAAGGATATTTTGCGCTTTCACGCCGTTTATTGGCCTGCGTTTTTGATGAGCCTTGGGCTAAATATGCCACGCAGCATCGCAGCTCACGGCTGGTGGACGCGCGACGGCAAAAAGATGAGCAAGAGCCTAGGCAACGTCGTAGATCCGCGTGAGGTCGCCAACGCCTACGGGCTGGAGCAGTTTAGGTATTTTTTGCTGCGCGAGGTGCCGTTCGGCCAAGACGGCGATTTTTCGCAAAAAGCGATCATCAACCGCGTAAATTCCGAGCTTGCCAATGAGCTTGGAAATCTACTCAGCCGCATCGTCGGCATGAGCGCAAAATACTCGGACTACGTCATAAATTCCAAAGACGTGATGAAATTTTTCACCGCCGAGATCGAGGAGGCGAACTCCTATCTGAGCGCCGCACTTAGCGCGCTTGAGGAGGTCGCTACCAATAGATACTTGGAGGAGCTTTGGAGGGCGCTTGCTCTTGCGAACGCTTCGATCGCGAAATATGAGCCGTGGAATTTGATGAAAAACGGCGAGCAGGCTAAGGCACTGGCCCTCGTCGCAATGGTCGCAAATATTTTGGCTAAAGTCGCCGTGCTGCTAAGCCCTGCGATGCCGAAGACAGCGGCACGTATCGCAGACACGCTCGGCTTTGAAATAGCCACTCCACTTTATGAGAAGCTAGTACTTCGCGGCGAAATTTTAGATTTTAAGGCCAAGCCGTGCGAGCCGCTTTTTACCAAGATTGATCACGAGCTAATGCCGAAGGCGGACTACGATAGACTGGACGGCGCTGTAAATTCTGCAAGCTGTTCGGGCGCAGACGCCGCGGTAAAAGGCGCACCAAATTTAAACGCAAACGCTTCCAGCTCGAACGCTACGGCGCAAGAAGCCCAAGGCGCGACATCTGAAGCGCAGATTAAAATCGATGATTTTAAAAAGTGCGTTATCAAAGTCGGTACGGTTTTGGAGTGCGAAAACATTGAGGGCAGCGAGAAGTTGTTGCGATTTATGATCGATTTGGGCGAGGAGAGGCCGCGTCAAATCATCAGCGGTATCGCGAAATTTTACGATCCCGCCGCGCTTGTCGGCAAGCAGATCTGCGTGCTGGCAAATTTAAAACCCGCTAAAATTTTTAAACATAGCAGCGAGGGCATGATTTTAAGCGCCGAGGACGGTAGCCTTACACTGCTTAGCACCCTCGCGCCTGTAAAAAACGGCGCGATCGTAGGTTAGCGATGAGGGCTCTAGCGCGCAAGGCTTCGAAGCTCGCTATCTACAGCGCGGCTGGGCTCTGTGCGCAAAAAAGCGGCGCTTCGGATAAAATTTTAAAGCTTTGCCGCCGCTCCTCCTTCGCCGCAAAGATCGGCGCGGGCGGGCTTGTATGCGCCACGCCTTTGGTGCTAAAACTCGGCGCAGGGGTTGCTTTAAAATTTGCGGCGCGTAAAATTTTAACGCTAGGCGTTTGCGAGCTGTCGAAGTTCGCCGCTTTAAAATGTGCAAAGCTCGGTGCGCGCGCGGTCGTGCGCTCATTTTCACGCACCGATAAATTTACGGACGAGCGCACGAAAAAGCATGCGAGCGCGGATGGCGAGAATTCTAAAGCAAACGCCGCGTCGCGCAGAAAGCGCACGGCAAGCGTTTCTAACGCGAATGTCAAAAAAGATACATCGTTTTCCAAAAGCATCTCTGCTAAAAAAAATGCAGCGACAAAAACCGTGCCCGCAAAAAGATCTCCGCTCGCTAAAAAACCCGCATCTGTCGCAAAACCTGCATCGACCGCTAAAAGTATCGCGCCCGCCGCAGCTTCCGTATCTATCGCAAAATCAGCGTCCGTAAAAAGCGCCGTGCAAAATAAAATTTCCACAGCTAACGCAAAAGTAGCACCCGCCAAAAATACGGCGCAGAACGCAAAATCTCGCCGCATCGCAAAAAACACCGCTACGCCTGCTGTTGTAATCGTCGCAAAAGACGCTGCCGCGTCCGCCACAATCTCCGCGCCTACCGTAAAGCAGCCGCGCCGCGCCGTAAAGAGCGTGCCCCTTAAAAGCTCTACCGCAGGGAAGTTGTAATGGTAAATTTATTAAATTTAATCCGCATCGTAAACGGAACGATGCTAAATAATCCCGCGATCTCCGCGGTCGAGAGCTTTGCGATCGAGCCCGCAAAAGTCGCAAAAAAGGGCGCTTTCATTGCACTCGGCGCAAACGAGCGCGATGTGCGCACCGCGATCGATAACGGCGCGTACGCGATCATTTTCGATAACAATTTCAAGCCGCTCAACGACGAGATCGCCTTTATCAAAGTAGAAAATTTATGCTCGGCGCTAGTGCGACTGATAAAATTTTTGGGCGAGACGTGGCGGCACGGCTTCGTGCTGATAAACGAGGTGCAAAGCGAGATCCTGCGCTACACGAGCGTGCCGAAAAATTTGATGTTTGCGCCGCGCAGCAAGGGCGAGCTTTTTATCAGCCTGATGAATGCCAAAGAGAAAAATACCTACTTCACCACCGACGCCGAGCTTTTACAAAGCCTCGGTATCTCGCCCGTCCGGGTTCCCGCGAGCGACGATTTTAGGCTACTTTACGGCGGCTCGATATTTTACAGCAGCTTCGTTTTCGACGGGCTTTATTACTCAAATTTAATCTTTCCACAGCTGTTTTTGCCCGAGCTATGCGGCGTGATCGAGTATCTCTCGCGCAAAAACATACCCTTTAAATTTCAAAGCTTAAGCGCATTCGGCCATTTTGAACCGATTTTTGTGGATAGATTTTTTAACGTTAGCTCGCTTGGCGGCAGCTACCGCGCCTTTA
>CAJPSJ010000054.1 GCA_905373295.1 uncultured Campylobacter sp.
GGCTTTTTAAATAAAATTTCGCGTCCGAAATTTAAATACTCAAGGTCGAAAATTTCGCCGCTTAGCCGCATAAAAGGTTTTGCCTTAGCGCTTTCATAGACGAAATTTACGAAGGCGAAAATTTTCTTACCACAGTTGGTGCTTACGAATTCGTCGTTTGGCACGACCTGCGCCGAAAATAGCCCGTTAAGATCGGCTCCGTAGTAGATCAGCGGCGCGCAGACGTAAAGCTGGGTCTTGGCGATGTTTGAAAGCACGAGCGAATGCATGACGGCGTTGTTTGCGCCGATTTTTTCATACGCGCGCTCAAAGCTCTCGCTTACGCGCGCTTTAAATTCCTCCGCGCTAAATTCATACGCGCCTGCAAGCCTAACGTCCCATTCCAGCGCGACTGCGTGCGTGTAGGCATCCTCGTAGTACTCAAGCGGATGACCGATCTGAAGCGGCGTTTTTATATCCATCCACGCGATCTCCGCATCCCGCCACGCGCCGATTACCGCGCTAGCGTCCTTTTCGCAAAAGGCCTGCTTGAGCTTGCCTAGATACGCGATGTAGGCTAGCTCGCTCTCATCTTCTGCAAGCGTCACCAGACGCTCCAAAAGATCGCTAAATTCGCTCTGTAGCTTCGCCGTCTCATCCGCAAATGCCACGGCGTAGGGCGCCATTTGGGATTTGCCCTCGCGCTGCACTATCGTGCCGTAGCAGCGCTCGCAGATCTCGCCGTGAGGCGTGCGCATAAACAGCTCCTCTTGCAGTAAAAATTCCTTCGCCTGCGCAAGCGAGCTAAATTCATTTTGCAAGCGCTTGTTCGTGCCTTCGATAATTAGGGCTTGCCAGCTTTTTTGCATATCGCTTAGTACGAGCCCGATGCGGTGCACGCCCTTTAAAAGCTCCAGATAAAACGGCTGCAAAATCCCCTGTGCGCCGGCTTCGGCGATAAGAGCCGCATGCATGCCCTCGTGTATTTCGCGCGTGAAATCGTACATTTTGCTTTTTAGCTCACGCTGCCGCGCCTCATCGTAGCCTAAGCGGCGGAATTCCTGCAGCAGCGGATCCTCTTTGAGATCCACGATGCGGCGCAACACGGCGATGCGCGCGGTATCACCAGACTCAAAGCCGCAGATCTCTAGCCCGCGCGTGATCAGCTCGGCGTGTGGCTCGTCGTAGAGGGCGTTTAGTCGCGCCTTAGCGCTCGCTGCCATCTCGCTAAGTTTTACAAAATCGTTCATCGCGTATCCTTTTTGCTGTTTTTATCGTCTTTTTGCGAGCAGAATGTGTCTGCTTTGAGAGCAAAATTCTATCCTCACGCTCGCTTAAAATTTTAAAATTTCGACATAGATTTTTGCCGATTGTATCGAAAAAGTGTTAAATTTGCGCGGTTAAAATGCGAGATTTTTAAATTTAAGGAGTAAAAATGAGCGATTTAAACTTAGACGATTTCGGCGAGCCGCGCATCAAGGTCGTAGCGCTGCCTAAGGACACGAATAGCTCGGGCAATATTTTCGGCGGCTGGATACTAGCGCAGATCGATTTAGCGGGCGCGACGGCGGCGCGCGAGATAGCGCCCGAGCGGGTCGTGACGATCTCGATGCAGGAGGTAACTTTCAAGCAGCCCGTATTTATCGGCGATGTCATCAGCTGCTACGCAAAAGTCCTAAGCGTGGGAAATACCTCTATCCGCGTGCAGATCGAGGTCGCAGCGTTGCGGCTTGGTGAGGACGGATTTCGCGAGTGCCTGCACGTAACCAGCGCGATCGCAACCTACGTAAGCGTGACCAAATCAGGTCAGAAAAAGCCGATCAGCGCGGAGATCAAGCGGCTGCACGGATTTTAAAATTTTTCAGACTTTAGTTTCAGCTCAAGGAATTTTAGCGTCAAGCTTATAACGCGAAAATTCTTATGTGGGATAAGCTTAGTGCGCAGAATTTGCTGCGTAAAATTTTATAATTTTAAGCGTGGAATTTTGCTGTGCAGTATTTTGGTGGAAAACCTAGCAGATGGAATTTTAGAATTTTAGAATTTTAGAATTTTGCGGCGCGAAAATTTACAAGCAAATTAAAACGCGCCGCAGTAAGTGGTGCTAGCAGCTAGTTTGTAGCGTCTTGGAGCTCTTCTTCGATCTCGGAGTTGCTTTTTACGACCATGCCTGAGCCGTGGATGACGCTAGGCATGCAGGATGTGCAGATATGCACCGTCTCGCCGTTTTTATGCGCCTTGATAAAGACTGCGTTTTCATCATCGCTGCTTTTGAGCGAACATATATTGCAAATGTAAATATCGCCTGATTTCATAGAAATCCTTTCTTAAAAAATTTTGCACTATTTTATGAAAATTTCAAAATTTTTCATTGATTTTAGTTAATCTTTAGCGATTTTTATTGCGGGCGCTTTCGTCTATCAGCACTACGTGCGTCAAAAAGATGATGAAAAATAGTTGGAAAAATAATCCTACCAGCGGGATTAAACACAGCAGATAAAAAATAAAAGCGCTTAGGGCAAATTTATATCCGCCGCCCATTTTATAAGAGCGCTCGAAGCTTTTCGCGCTTAACGCATTTGAAGCGACGTCGATTAGAACCAGCTTGTAATAGATATAAAAAAACGGCACGTTGATTATGAATAAATTTATTACCGGCACAAACAAAAGCACCGAGCAGATAAATAAGATCGCTAAAAATTTTAAAATTTCAAGAGCCGTTAGCTTCAGTACTCGCGCCATGCTCGCTTCATCTGTGCGGCTTAGGCGGTAGTGGCGGGCGTTGATCTCTTTAGTGACTGCGGGTGTCAGAAAGGCCGCGATGATAAGCGCGCAAAACACGCTAAGCATCAGCACCGCGAAGCTGGCAAACACCGAAAAAATCGCGCCGATAATCCACTTCGTAGCAGCAAAACTTAGAATTTTTGCAATTATTGGGAAGCGCTGTTCGTCCAAGAAGCTAAAATCGCCGCTTTGCGCGCCCTGCGAAAGCGCGTCAAAAAGCTCTTTGCCGCCGAAAAATGCGAGCGTGCCCAAGATTATAAGCGAGCACATAAGCGGCAATAGCGAGAGCAAAATAAACTTGCGCGTAAAAAAGTCCTGCTTTGCCAAATTAAAAATTCTACCCATGTATGCTCCTATTTGCGTTATTTTAGCGACTTTTGCGACGGAATTTGAGCTGAGCAATTTGGCTACCGCACGAAAGCGCCTCATTAATCCGCTCGCTTGGCTCATTCGCTTGCTTTAGCCGGCTCATCTCGCATTATAATATGAAATTTATGCTTTGATCGCTCGCCCGCGTTTAATTTGCTCGTTTATCGTGTGTAAAAAAGAGACCAGATCTAGCTTGGTTTTTACCTGTTGCAAATATTTATTTGCTTGCTACGCGGAATTTTGCCACTTGTATGCAAGCAAAGCGTTGCATAAAATTTCAGGCTCAAAATTGCAGAATTCCAAATCAAAGCCCTTTTTTAAAATTTGCCTGCCGAAATTTTATAGATGAAATTTCAAAATTTCAAAATTTCAAAGGGAAATCTCGCGCGCAAACCCACGACTTCACTTCGTCGCGTCGTAGATCTTTTGCAATTGCTCGTAAATTTCGTTTGCGCTTACTGCGCCTTTTGATAGCACCTCGATTAGCACCTCGTTATCTTCAAGGTCTCCCCAGATTTTGCGGTAGCCGCCTTCTTTGTAGCCGTTATTTTGGCGGAATTTATTCAGCACGTTTTTGCCAATATATTTGGCAAAAAGTATGTCTAAGCTCACTCCGCATTTAATCGCGACGCGAAAAAAATCGGTCAGTAGCTCGCCGATTTGCAGCTCAAAGCCGCTTGTTTCGTGGATTATGAGCTCGATGTCGTTTACGATTTCGTAGATGCTGTATTCGCGCACATCGTAGGCGTAGGAGCTAAACTCCGCAAATCCGCTTACTGCCGTGACGTCGCTTACGATGTGATCGATCTCTTTGCTGCCGTAATATTGCTCTAAAATATAGCTCATTACGAAGTGCCAAATATCAACGATCTCGATGACGATATTATTCACGTCCGGCGCTGCAGAGATATTTTTCCAATGCTTCCACGCAAAGCTATCGATAAGCTCTGCGCATTCCATGTAAATGCAGCGCTTCCAGTTGATAAGTTTGCCGTTTTTTGTATAGCCGTCCTCCCAGCCCACGCCGTTTGTTTCGTCATTTAGGGCTTGTTGCATCAAAAACATCTCTTTTACTTTTTTATAATTTTCCATAAAAATTCTCCTAATTTTGGCTCGCGATTATAGCTAATAAAAGAAAATCATTGTATAATTTAGCAAAAAGGAGGCTTAAAATGTGTGCCGCTCAAGATAAATTCGACGAGTTTTTAGGCAGGATGAAACTCCTATCTCTCGGAGTTTTGCGCAATAATCTGCCATATTGCTGCAGTGCATTTTACGCCTACGATCCGCAAAATAAGGAGCTCATCATCGCAAGCGCGAGCGACTCCGAGCATATCAAAGCAGTCTTTGCCAACCGCGGAGTTGCAGCTACGGTCGCGCTGGATACGAAATTTGTAGGCAGGATCAAAGGCGTGCAGATTTGCGGCCATATCCGTAGCGCGGATGAGCGCGAAACTTCGCTATATCTTAAGCGCTTCCCGTTTGCGCGCGCGATGGAGACCGATTTTTTTACGATCAGAATTGACTGGATGAAAATGACCGATAATACTCTAACTTTCGGCAAAAAGCTAATTTGGGAGCGCTAGCTCGCTAAGAAATCGTCTATTTATTTTTACGAAATTTTAAACTTTGCGAGGATTAAATTTTATCTGGTAAAATTTTTAAAACTTGCATAAATTCTATCTTGTCTATTTTTCAAAGAATTTCACTATTAGACCCGCTTTAAAATTTCCGCTCGGTTGGTTTTTTGAATTTTACAGCATGGAATTTAGCGTAAAATTTCATCTTGCAAGCGGGGATTATCGCAAATTTTATTCCCTTAAAAGCGGAGCCTGCCGCGTAGAATTTCGCATGAAAATTTTAAAATTCTAAAATTTGGCTTTTCAAATTTAGCTTGACGCGCGAGCTTAGCTTCGCTGCTTTCTGATTTCGCTTACTAGCCGCCCGCCGATCGCATAGTCGTCAGTGGATATTTCATCTATCGTAACTACCGTGGTTTTCTCGCCCTACCCAGCACGGCTACCAGGGCACCGGTGAGATTCTTGACGAGCCTTGCTTTTTGTTCGCGACTTAAGCCGCCGCGCTCTTTAGTGATTTTGACGTTTATGTAGGGCATTAATTCTCCTTAAAATAAACGCAATTGTAACTAAAATTTCGTCTGTGCGCCTGAAAGTGCGAAATTTTATGTTAAAATCGCCGCGATCTGAATTTAAGGAGAAAATATGCCATTGTTAGATAGTTTTAAGGTCGATCATACCCGCATGAATGCCCCTGGCGTGCGGCTCGCAAAGAGCATGCGCACCAAAAGCGGTGATAAAATCAGCGTCTATGATCTGCGGTTTTGCCGCCCGAATTTAGAGATCATGAGCGAGCGCGGCACCCACACGCTGGAGCATCTTTTCGCGGGCTTTATGCGCGAGCACCTAAATAGCGCGGACGTCGAGATCATCGACATCTCGCCGATGGGGTGTCGCACGGGATTTTATATGAGCGTGATCGGCGCGCCTAGCGAGAGTGCCGTCGCGGCGGCGTGGAGCGCGAGCATGAAGGATATTTTGGGCGTGGGCTCTCAAGCGGACATCCCCGAGCTGAATAAATTTCAGTGCGGCACCTTCGCGATGCACTCGCTAGCTGAAGCTAAACAGATCGCGCAAAACGTGCTAAATAAGGGTATAGGCGTGATAAAAAACGACGAGATCGCGCTGGATCCAAGCAAGATAAAATAGTTTTGAAATTTAAGAGATAGTGCAAAATTCTAACGCTATCTCTTTGAACTCCCGCTCGGCTCGTGATCAGTATGTTACGCGCTATAAAAACATTATCGTAAAATGTGCAAAAATTCGAGGCGCAAAAATGCGTATCTGCTAAAACAAGCTGGAGGTAGCATCTATATTATAAGCCGATTTAGCTTTATAAACCGACTTGGCGCTTGCCGTAAAGTCTACGCCATGCGAGGTTTTTGATAAAAGCTACGATTTGGCTTTAATCTGGGTGGCAAAAGCGCACAAGCAAAGCTCATATCAAATTCAATAAATTTATCTCGTAGGCCGGCTTTAAATTTATAAGAATTTTTAAAATTTCGTCTTAAATTAAAGCCGAAATTCTATCCGCAAATACCATGCTTATGCACATTATTACTTTCAGATGCGATCTTCAATCCTCCAAAAAAATCGTATAGCAAAACGAGAATTTAGAGTTTTTATTTAAGGTTGCGTTGCGAGTTTGGCGCTTGAAATTTCACTTTCGCTGCACGAAAAGAATGCTAAAATTCCGCCGAAACCGCGCCGAATGCGGTGAACTTCAAGGAGAGAAAATGCAAAGAATTTTTCATATAAAAGATGCTATTTGTAGCGATGAGCGAGCCGTAAAAACGACATTTTTTACTACGGAGGCCACTTGCGGCGCGGTTTGGATCGTCAAACGCGGCCAGGTCGTAGCGCCGCATATTCACCCCGGTGGCGATGACGTGTGGATCTGCTTAAGCGGACGTGGCGTGTTTTATCCGAGCAAGGGCGAGGAGGTGCCGATCTGTGCGGGCGATCTAATCATTTCCAAAAGCGGAGAGTGCCACGGTATGAAAAATACGGGCGATGAGGATTTTGTGTTTGCAAGCGTTACGGCGCCGATTCCGTGCGGCTACGAAGCGCTTTGAATTAAAATTTGCCAGAGATTTTGTGGTATTCGCAAAATAAATTAGCGCCGCAAAAAGTTGAATCAGAATTTGTCTGTAGCGTTAAATTTCATAAATTTAGCCGCGCTTTTGTACAATTTCAAATGCCGCGCAATCTGCGGCGAGATTAAATTTGAGGCAAAAGATGTATGAGGATTTTACGCAAGAGCCAAAGGGCGAGCGCGCGCAAAAGAAGCGCAAAGCTAGGGCGCGCGAGGCAGAAACAGATCGCAAGCCTGTACGAGACGCGCCTCGAGGCATGCCGCTTTGGCGCAAGATCGTGCTTGGCGCGACATTTGTATTTGCGGCTTTTAGCGTGCTTATTCTGGCGGCTGTTATAAATTCCGCAGACGACTACTCGCCGCAAGAGCAGATCAAATATAGCGATTTCTATAAAAAAGATGGCGAAATTTACGCCCTCGTGGTGGGTGCGGGCTATTTTGTGATACCGGGCGCGGACGTGGCGAGCTTTCGGGTTTTGGATTTCGGCTCCGGCTACCGCTCCAACGTCGCGGCGGATAAAAACGCCGTATATTGCGGCAATATCGCGATGAGCGAGCTAGAGCCTGCGCGCACGAAAGCCGTGGCGTTCGGATACGTAAGCGACGGACGGATCAGTTATTTTTGCGACGGCGAGGCGGTACCCAACGACGCGCTGGGAGCGCTTAAACTCACTTATCAAACCTTGGCGCATATCTTTTGGGATGCGCCCAAGCCGCAAAGCTACCTCTATAAATTTAAGCGAATGGACGCTACGGATCTGCACCAAATCGCGGGTGTGTATTACGCTGCGCAGGGTTCGCGCGCGTTTTATAAAGGAGAGATTTTGCCGGGCGCCGATGCCGCGAGCCTGCGCCAGATAGAGGGAAGCGATGGGCGCGCTAGCGACGTTTACGCCGCGGACGGCGCGAACGTGTATTTTAAAAACCTACGCCTTGACGCGCGCGATAACGGCGGGCATTACGAACTTTTGAGGCAGTGGTTGGACTATTTTTTGTGGGATGCGAAAGGCGGCGACGTTTTTGCGAATGATTTAAAATTTGATCCCGCCGCCGCGCCCTATACTCCGCTAAATAGGCAGCTCGCGCACTCAAACCATCTGCTTTTTGCCTCCCCTGGCGGCATCTATTATTTCGACGAGAATGACGGAAAGCAAAAGCGCGCGGCAGACAACCCCTTTGAGGGCGAAGTTCGCGCGCTTAGCGGCAGCGTATTTCAAAGCGGCGAGCGGATATATTTTTTAGAAGGCGCCGAAGTTTGGGGCGGCGGCCGCAGCAGTCGTAGGCTGGTCGCTCGCAAAAGCGGGCTTTTCGCGCTCGAGCTGCCGCATGAGTGGCGCAGGGTCGGCGGCGTGCACGGCGGGCTATACGGCTGGATCTATTCAAACGGTGGGCGATTTTTCTACTTCGACGATCTGGGCTCTTCGCAGCTGATAGATCGGTGCATTTATGAGATCAGGGATCTAGATTTGGTTGGAATTTTGCTTCAAAAACAGGGCTTCGGCACGGATAAAATTCGCGAGATGATAAAGAGCGGCGGGCTCGAAGCGGTGGACGGCGAGCTGCTTTTTGAGGTAAAGACGCGGGTAGAATTTTAGGGCGATTTGAGCACAATTCGAGCGCAGAAAGCGCTGCTAAATTTTAAAATTTGATTTTATTTCGGCATAAATTTTTAAAATTTAAATGTAGTCGTGGGCTCTAGCGTAGGTTTAGAAATTTCATCGCAAATTCCTTTAGAGTGAGCGCGCAAATTTCGTTTCGCGCCGTCGCGACGACGCGCGAAATATTTTATATCGGTCGCGATCTTTACGTCGCGGCGCGCTTGGATAAGACGTCGCCGTAAATTTTATTTTAGCGCTGCAGCTTTCCTAAAATTTGGCTAGCAGTGCGGGCGTACACAGCGACAGAGCGTAAATTTAAAAGGCTTAATCGTAAAGCTACGCGCATAAAACTTGCTCGCCGAGCTCGCAAGATAAAATTTAGCGGCTTGGATTCAAAAGCGTAAATTCCTTTTTTGATATGAAATTTAACAGAGTGGGTGCATATCAAGCGGCGCGATCAAAGCGCCGTTTTGCAAATAGATTAGCCCTAAGCGATGCTAAAGGAGCATCGGATGTGAAGCGCTATTTTATAAAGCCGCTTGCCACTACGCGGTCGCGCTCGTCGTAAAAAACCGCGAGCTGTGCCGGAGCGATGCCCGCTGCGGGCGCAGACAGCACGGCATGCACGCCGTCCCCTTCGCGAGGCGAAATTTTAACGGGGAGCTTGGCGCTGCGGTAGCGGATCTTAACGCCGAGACCCGGCATATTTAAAATTTCATCCCTGCTTAAAAAGGCGTTGAAATTTTCGGTGTCGAACTCGTAGGTCGCTAGTTCGTCCTTGCTGCCCACGACGATCTCGTTTTTGTGCGGGTCGATGCTTAGCACGAAGTGCGGCTCATGCGCGCCGTGCACCGTAAAACCGCGGCGCTTGCCGATCGTGTAATGCATATAGCCCTCGTGAGTGCCGATGGCGTTGCCCGCGCGGTCGCGCACGATGCCGGGCATTTTGGTGCCCGTATGACGGTTTAAAACGTCGATGTAGGTGGTGTCCACAAAGCAGATCTCGCTGCTTTCGCTCGCAGAAGCGATCTGCGAAAGCTCCGTATAGGCGCGCGCGGCCTCTTTGACGTCCTTTTTATACATCCCCCCAAGCGGAAAGAGCATAAACTCAAGCGCGGCAGGATCGATGTTTGCTAAAAAATAGCTCTGATCTTTGCTAAGATCTGCGGCGGCTTTTAAAAGCCCATCCTCGATGCGGACGTAATGCCCCGTAGCAAGACGCTCAAAGCCCTGCTCGCGCGCGAATTCCAAAAGCTTGCCGAGTTTTATACGGCGGTTACACAGCGCGCAGGGATTTGGCGTAAGACCGCCGATATATGCCTGCACGAAGGGCTCGTAAACGTCGCGATTAAAATCATCCTGCAGATCCAAAATGTGGATTTTTATACCCAAAAACTCGCCCACCTTGCGGACTTTGGCAATGTTCGCCTCGTGATAGCCGGGCTTTGCGTGCAGCTTCATATAGCAGCCCTGCACCTCGTGGCCCGCGTCTTGCAGCAGCTTCGCGCACATCGAGCTGTCCACGCCGCCGCTCATCGCGACTAAAATTTTCATTCGTTCTCCTTACGTCGCACATCCGTTAAAATTTCATACACGCTGTCGCAGAGCATGAAATTTTGCAGATCGCTTTCGTTTATCGCGCCCGATTTTAGCAGCGAAGTGCGGAAAAACTCCATTAGCGGTGCGTAGAATTCCTCGTCGTAAAGATAGATCCGTGCGCGCTTAAAGCCCGTCTGCACCAGCACTAAAATTTCAAAAAACTCATCCAGCGTCCCAAATCCGCCCGGAAAGATGACGAAAATTTCGCTGTTTTCGATGAGAGCGCCTTTGCGT
>CAJPSJ010000055.1 GCA_905373295.1 uncultured Campylobacter sp.
GATAGAGGGTAGCTCGGAGGAGCGAGCGATAGAGGCTTGGGACGAAGCGATGAACGCTTGTGTCAAATACGGACCATATCGCAGCGTGAGCTTTGCGGATGAGGCTATCAATCGCGCCGTAAATCACATAGTGGGCGGCTGGGATAAGATCAACAACTGCGGACTAGACGAGCTAGTGTGGGTCAAAAAAGAGTTCTTAAGCGCATACAAAGCCTACGCGGGCAAAGAGCTAGCAAGGACGCGCCTAAGAGGAATAGCCGAGCTTTCGGGCTGCAAAAGCGAGGGGGTGCATCTCATAGGCGAGAACAAAAACGTTTCACTGCTAGAAATGGCGGCGATAGAGAGCGGCGAGAAAGCTGTAGAGCAAATTTTTCAAGATAGAGAAACGGCGAAGCTCGAAAACAAGAGCGCGCCGAAGCTCGAAAACAAACAAACGCCCGCAAACTCCGAGGGCTTTAGGAAGCTGCTTGAAAAAGAGAGGGTGAGGTCGGTATGCTAGGCTTTTTTGACTACTACACTTCCGCGCCTTTGCCTTTTCAAGGGCAGAAGCGTAATTTTGCAAAAAAATTTGCCGAGGTTTTGGGTGAATTCCCTGATGACGCGATCTATTTAGACCTTTTCGGCGGCAGCGGGCTATTATCTCATATCACAAAGCGCATTAAACCCGAAGCTCGCGTAATTTGGAATGATCACGACGATTATTACGGGCGGTTTTTGAAGTTTGATCAGACGAACGAGATTTTAGGGCGCTGCAATGAGTTTTTAAAGCTCTATCGTAGAGATGAAAAAATTTCACAGCCGCATAGGGAGGAAATTTTAAAAATCATATCCGAATATGAAAACCCCGATTTTATTTCTCTATCCTCCCGCCTACTTTTTAGCGGGCAATATGCGCATTCTTTCGCGGAGCTTAGCAAAAAGGCGCTTTTTTCGACCCTAAACGGCGCGTCTTTGTTTGCGAAAGCGGATGATTTTTTTGACGACATAGAGCGCACAAGCTGCGATTATAGCGAGCTTTACAAAGCACATAAAGAGGAAAATATCGTGCTAATATGCGACCCTCCCTATCTACAAACCGATCGAGGCGGCTACGTGATGAGCGGTAAGCCTTGGCGGATGAGGGAATTCTTGCGGCTTTATGAGATGCTACGGCATCCGTTTATATTTTTTAGCTCGGATAAAAGCGATTTCGGCACATTTTTTCAATTTGATACGAAGCGTGGAAGCGCAAACGAATTTGTCCGAAGCGCAAAGCACATAAGCCGCGACGCTCATATGGGCGGGCTCGGCAGATATAAGGACGAAATGTATTGGAGCGCGTGATGAGACTATCCAAAGCGGAGTTTGAAAAATTTAAAAACTTTCTAGCCTATGAGCACCCGATATGTCAAATTTGCGCCAAAGCTCCGAGCGTCGAGCCGCATCACGTGAAATTCGGACGTTACGGAGCAGATAAAGACGATCGCAAACTGATCGCAGTATGTAGAGCCTGCCATCAGTGGTGCCACGCGCACAAACACGAAAGCATAGAAAAATACGAGAGGATCGCCGATGAGAATTGGGCGAGTTTCCAAATACAAAGCCAAAAAGACCGCCTACAAAGGCGCGATATACGATAGCGCCAAAGAAGCAAAACGCGCGGCGGAGCTAGAGCTGCTACAAAGAGCGGGCAAGATCAGAAACCTTAGGCGGCAGGTGAAATTTACCCTGCAGGAGGGGTTTTCGTATGAGGGGCGCAAAATACGCGCGATAGAGTATGTGGCGGATTTCGTCTATGAAGCGGACGGGCTCATCATTGAGGACGTCAAGGGCTACCGCACGCCCGAATACAAAATCAAAGTCAAGATGCTGAAAAGGCTGATCGCAAACGGCGAGATAGACGGGAAATTTAAGGAGAGTTGATGCAGTATGACATCGACCGGTTTTATGAAATTTCGGCATTTTTCAATGACGACTTGGGAGTGATGGCAAATGTAATAGCTATTCGCCAAAACGCCGATGCCAAGAAAATTTATAAAGATTTGATATTCGGCAGATATAAAACAGACTTTATTAAAACGCTGCAAAATGTCAAGTCGGAACTCTTGCAAAGCCCTATGAAACCATATGCCGAAGCCATAAAAGCTATAATGGGGGGCGATGAAATTTTTAGCCGCGACGATATGACAAACGCCGAAAAATACTCGGTTTTTGAAAGGCAATATAAGGCACACAAAAAAGCCAAATGTAATTATGGCTTGTTTGAAGGACTGATTTAATGGCATACGGTATAGAGAAATGGGAGCGAGCTAGGGCGTATTTCGAGAGCGGGCAATATACGCTGGCGCAGATAAACCAAAAGACAGGCATCAGCATAAGTAAAATAAGCGAAAAGGCAAAAAGGGAAAAATGGGAAAAAGGCAAAAATGCCGATTATATCGCGGCTAAGACGACAATTGCAGAAAAAAAAGGGAAAGAAAGGGAAAATGTTATCTCTGTTTTAGACGAAATAGCCGACGAAAAAACAAAACACCTACTTTATTTTCAAAATTCCGCCATTAAAAATCAGCAAAAAGCAAACGAGCTACTAGAAAGCACGGATAGCCTAGCCGATCTTGACGCGCACAGCAGGATAACGGCGCGCAATAAAGAGACCGTGCTAGGTAAAGAGCCCGCCACACAGATCACCAACGCGCAGCAGACGCAAATTCAACAGATCGTGATACAAAAAGATGAGTAAACTAGAGGTCAAACTACTACCGCACCAATACGAGCTACTAGCCGACACGAGCACAAAGATCATCGGCTTAGTCAGCGGCTACGGCGCGGGCAAGACCTACGCTGCGGTTAGAAAGGCACTACAGCTAGCATTTTTAAATCCCGGTTGTATGGGCGTAATAACCGAGCCTACGTATCCGCTTCTGCGAGATATACTATTCGGCGATCTTGAAAATGCGCTAATCGAATGGGGCGTGCCGTATAAATTTAATCGCACGGACGCAATATTCACGCTTGACATCAACGGCGCCAAGACGCCTATTTTATGCCGCAGTATGGAAAACTGGGAGCGCCTTGTAGGCATAAACGCCGCGTGGATAATATGCGACGAGTTTGACACGTCAAAGACGGAGATCGCGCTAAAAGCTTATGAGAAACTACTAGGGCGTTTAAGAGCGGGCAATACTAGGCAATTTATCATCACCACGACGCCCGAGGGCTTTCGCGCCACATATCAAATTTTCGTAGAAAAGGGCGGCGAGGCAAAGCGCCTAATTCGCGCCAAAACCACCGATAATAAATATCTGCCGCCCGATTTTATCGACACGCTAAAAGAGCAATACCCGGAGAATTTACTTAAGGCATATTTAGAGGGTGAATTCGTAAATTTAGCTAGCGGTAGTGTGTATAGCTATTTTAGCCGCGATACACACGCGAACGCGGAGACTATCAAAGAGGGTGAAACGCTGCATATCGGCGCGGATTTCAACGTGGGAGGCTGCATAAACATAGTCTGCGTTGAGCGCACAGATGAAAACGGCGCGATAACCACGCACGCCGTAGAGGAGCTAATCAGCTACGACACTTACGCTATGGCGCAGAGCCTGCGCGAGCGCTACAAAGGGCATAAAATCATCATCTATCCCGATGCTAGCGGACAGAATAGAAAAACCAGCGCGAGCGAAACCGACGTGCAAATTTTAAGAGGCGCGGGATTTTTGGTATTCGTCAATCACTCAAATCCGAGCATTAAAGATCGCGTAAATTGCGTGAATAATCTATTCGACAAACGGCGGCTATTTGTAAATACCGCTAAGTGCCCGAACCTAACAAAGGCGCTAGAGCAGCAGGCGTGGGATAGCAAAACGGGGCTACCCGAAAAAAGCGACGCCCACCCGGCAAACGATGACTACAATGACAGCCTAGGCTATTTGATCGCATATAAATATCCTATCGCGCCTAGAAGCTATGAAATCAAGGTCGTGGGCATTTGATGCTAAAATTTGAAAAAATGAAAGGCGTAAAATGGGAGTAAACTCAATTCATCCGCAATATTCTAAGAATAAAGACAAGTGGCAGACGATGCGCGACGCGCTAAGCGCAGAGGTAGCAAAAGAAAAATACGTGCCAAAGCTTAGTGATCAGGACACGGCAGAGTATCAAGCGTATGTTGGCCGCGCGGAGTTTTACAACGCAACGGCAAGAACCAAGACTGCGTTAGTAGGATTGCTTTTCGCCAAGTCGCCTAAAGTGGAGCTGCCCGAGGCGCTAAAGAGCATCGGCGAGAATATCAGCCTAGATGACGATAGCTTAGAGGCTTTAGCAAAAAACATCGCCGATGAGTGCCTAAGCGTGGGGCGCTGCGGGGTGCTCGTGGATCTGCCGAGCGTCGAGAAGTCCGAATATTCTAGGCTTGAAGCAGAGAGGCTAAATTTAAGGGCTTATGCCACGCTCTATAAGGCTGAAAACATCATCAACTGGAAAACCACCAAAATAAACGGATCAAACGTCACGTCTTTGGTCGTGCTAATGGAAAGCTACGAGGAACCTACGGCGGACGAATTCGTGTATCTGGCAAAGACTCGTTACCGCGTACTTGATCTAAAAGATGGCTACTATAGGCAGAGGGTTTTTGAGGAGACAAACGGAACAGCCGAGCCGGTGAGTGAAATTTATCCAAGCGCGAACGGGAAACGGCTGCCTTATATCCCCTTTACGTTTTTTAACGTAAATGATCTAAAGACGGACATCGACAAGCCGCCCTTGCTTGATTTGGCAAGGATCAACATCAGTCATTTTAGAAGCGAGGTCGATTTAGAGCACGGCACGCATTTTACGGCGCTACCTACGCCATACGTCACGGGCTATCAAGGGGATGATAGTAAGCTCAAAATAGGCTCGACGGTCGTGTGGGCGATAAACAATTCCGATGCAAAAGTGGGCTTTTTGGAATTTAGTGGCGCGGGGCTGTCTACGCTTGAAAATCGTATCGCGGTCAAAGAAAAAAGGATGTCGATTTTAGGCGCGCGCCTACTGCTAGACGAGAAAAAGACCGCTGAGGCTACCGAAACCCTGCAAATGAGAAAGAGCGGCGAAAACGCGGTATTAACGACTATCGCTACTACGATTAGCGAGGGGATAGTCTCATTCCTAAAAGACATCGCATTTTTTGAAAACATCGCGGGCGAAAATTTAATCTATGATATAAACACCGATTATAATTTAACTATGGTCGACCCACAAATTATCGCGCAGATTATCGCGGGCATCCAAAGCGCGCTTATTCCTAACGAGGTGCTATATGACGTGCTTTTAAAGGGCGAGCTAATGCCTGAAAATATCCGAAGCTACGAGGAATATCAAGCGCAAATAGATAGCGCCAAACCTGCGCTAAGTCCTGCCGATGAAGAGCTTTAACGATCTAATCGCCGAGCTAGAAGTAGCGCGCTCTCTTTTACACGAGCGGATAAAAAACGGACTAAATAGAAAAGTAGCTAAATTTTATGATGAGATGATCGCCGACCTGCAAGCTCAAATTTTAAGAAAGAAAAACATCACGAGGAATTTGGCTAAGACGATTGAGGATTTAAAAGCCGCACTATCTATTCCCGATTTCGGCGATGAGTTTAGGGCTATCGCGCAAGATGAGCTAAAACATCTACGCAAATATAACAAACTGGCGGGCTTTGTGCTGTTTTCGCACGTCTTGCCGCAAAGTGCGGTAGATAGTCTAATAAACACTACGCTTCTTGAGGGCGCGACCGTAAATGCTTGGAATAGAGGGCTAAATATCGACCAAAAGGCTAGGCTGGAGCGAGAGATAAGGCTCGGTGTAAGCTTGGGCGAAACAAACGAGCTGCTAGCCGCGCGAGTAGCAAGAGCGCTAGGTAAGAGCAAGCGCGATGCCGCCAGCATTGCCGTAACAGCAGCAGGCGCGATAGTATCGGCGGTAAGGCAAAAATTTTTTGAAGCAAATGCAGACGTCATCAAAGCCTACAAATATCAAGCGACGCTGGATACTAGAACAAGCGCGCTTTGTAGAGCTTACGACGGGCTGATGTGGGATACGAATTACGAGCCGATAGGACACTCATATCCGTTTAGGCAGCCGCGCATAAATACGCACTTCAACTGCCGCAGCACGATAATCCCCGTGATAAAAGGCGCGGACGAGCTAAAAAAAGTGCCGCCCGCGACGCGCTCATCTATGAACGGCTACGTGCCGCAGGATATAAACTTTAACGATTGGCTGAAAACTCAAAGCCCCGAGGTGATAGAAAAGACGCTAGGCAAAGGACGCGCCGAGCTATTTTTGCAAGGCAAAATCACAATGCGCGATCTTATCACGCAGCAGGGGCGGGAGCTAAATTTAACGCAACTTAAAAAATACCGAAATTTAAATGAATATAGCGACATAAAAACATTTAGCCGCAGGATCACCAAAGAATTTAAGGAAAGCCTAGGTCTAAAGACCGATAGAATTTTTGGCAGCGAAGCGTATCTATACTCACGCCACAAGGATATGTTTAAGGAGCGCGCCGATATATCGCAAACGATAGACGAGATACTAAAAGGATACGATTTCAAAAAAGAAGCGACTAAAAAAGGCGGCGTGATAATAGGCAAAGCCATAAGCGATAAAAAGATGATAGATGTCGGTATAAATTTAGCCGATGGCGTAGTTTTTCACGTAAATAAAAAGAAATGGGATAAAACTATGAAAGAGTCAAAGAGCAAGCGGTAGAGCCACCTTCCTCTACACAGGAAAAATCCCGGGCAGGCTATGCTGGGTCGTTATTTTTTGACCGTTCGCTCGCTCTTTGTGTTTTCATTATACCATATTTTTTCAAAATCTCCAAAACCAACGCCCCCTTTAAAATTTTCTATAATTCAGACAAGAAAGGCTAAAAATGGACGTAGCAAATTTAAACATATCCATCAAAACATCGGGCGTGAGCGGGGCGAAAAACGATTTAAATAATCTTGACGGCGCAGTAAAAAAAGCAAAAAGTAGCGCAGATCAATTTCGCGGCACCCTTTTAGCAGTTAAAACGGCGGTTGCTGCGCTTGCAGGCTCGGCAATCTTTGCTAAATTTACACAAACCGCCGACGCAATGGACAAGATGAATGCTAGCCTTAAAATAGTTAGCGACAGCCTATCTGAATACCTATTGCGCCAAAAAGCAGTTCACCAAATAGCGCGTGAAACCCACTCCGATATTGAAACTACCGCAGATCTATACACAAAATTAGCTCCCGCGCTGAAAGATTTAGGTAAATCTACAGATGAGACCAATCGCATATTTTTAAGCCTTACAAAAGTGTTAAAACAAGGTGGGGCAAGCGCAGGGGAGAGCGAGACGGCCATAAAGAATTTCGCCCAAGCGATAAACAGCGGCACGGTAAAGCTGGATAAGCTTAATTCGATAGTTGAGACATCCCCTGCTTTATTGCGTTATTTAGCAGAAACGCTAGGTATAAATGTAGGTAAACTGCGAGAATTAGCGACAGAGGGCAAATTAACGGCTGAAACTTTCGCAGACGCATTCGATAAGATGTATGATAAGGTAAGCGAGGACGTGGATAAGCTGCCCGTAACCGTCGGTAGCGCCTTTACGGATTTGAAAACCGAAATTTCACTCCTAACCGACGATTTTAATAAGGTTTCGGATGCGACGGGAGGCATAAGCGGCGCGATTGAATATTTTGCCAATCTCATTAAAAAAAATCGTCCCGACATCGTAGAATTTGGACGCGACGCTTATCGAACTTTTGAATTTGTAGGAGTTAGCGCAACGGAGGGGCTAGCAAGACTAGGTAAATCATTCTACGGAATTTACGCGGCATTAGTCAGTGCCGTTGATTTAATCACCAATTTTATACAAAATAGACTGAATAGTTTTTATAAGGCAGTAGAGGACGGGTATAACTCTTTTGCAGATAAACTTCATCTTGACCGCATAGAAATTAAACCCTCTACAATCGGAACGGATTTTAGTAAAGACGTTTTGGAAAAAATGAAAAGCTTCGATGAAGTTATACAAAACGCGCAAAAAGCCAGAGAAAACATAGTAAAAGAGCTCTCAAACAACACGACGAGACAAGAATATGCACTCAGAGAAGCAAAAGCTCTAGCGCAACTTACGACCGACATTATGCGCGGCAGGCAGGATCAAAAAGCCGTGCCGAGAGCACAAGAAAACAGCAAAAAAGGCGTAGCAAAGGCAGCGAGAGATACTTCCGAACAAGACGCGAAAAAAGCCGAGCGGGAGCGGATACGCCAAATCAATGAGGAGTTAAAATTAAAAGACCGAATGTTCGATCTACAAAAGCGTGCGGCAGATCTGTCTTATAGCGAGGTAGAGAAAAATCAGAAGCTAGTAACCATAGAATACGAGCGCGCGCAGGCAAGCTATAAAGCCCTGCTAGATAAAAAAGAGATTTCAAAGCAATTTTATGACGAGGCAATGGCGCTTGAGGAGAGGTTATATCAAAAACAGATGTTCGATGCTTCGGAGTGGGGGCGCGTAATGGAGAGCGGGCTAAGCGGTATAGAAAACGCGATGAGTAGCTTTTTGGACTATTCTAGCGACGGCTTTTTAAAATTTGGCGATCTGGCAAAAAGCGTGCTCGGCGAAATTTACAAAGCCCTCGTGCGCGAACTTATCATATCGCAGATGATAGCGGCAATTAGACGCGGCGTATCAGGTCTATTCGGCGGAGTAGGCGGTGCGGCTAATGCAGGAGCAGGGGCGGGAATGGCAGGCGCGATAGGAAACGCGCAGGGTGGAATTTACGCAAGCGCGGGTCTGCACGCTTACGCGAATTCCATCGTTAGTAAGCCGACATTTTTTGCATTCGCAAACGGCGGCGTTCCAAGACTGGGCGTAATGGGCGAGCGAAACGGCGGAAGCCCCGAAGCGATTATGCCGCTTACCCGCACAAGTAGCGGGGATTTGGGTGTAAGAGCACAGCTTTCAAACATCAAAATCGAGGTTATCAACCAAACCAAAGAGGACGCACAAGTAACCAATACGCAGGTCAGACAAGACCCCGAAGGCTACGTAGTCTCTCTTGTGATGAGCGGATATGCAAAGAATAAAAACGGCATAAGAGATATGCTAAGAAAGTGAGGAAATAATGGCACAGGTAACTAAATTTACGATAGATCCAAATCTAAGCGGAATACAGCTACGAACGCAAGCTAGCGAAATGCTAACGGCACTATCAACACTGAACTCGGGCGATTTAGAGCCCGCAAATCCGTCTGCGGGTATGCTATGGCTGGATACTACGAAAAATATCTTAAAAATTCGCGACAAAACAAACACCGTGTGGCTAGACTTCGCGAACGTAAATGACAAAGTTTTAGCGGTGAATGCGGCATCGGCGACTGATAGCTTAAAACTCGGCGGGCTTGCTGCCGATAAATTCGCAAAAAAAGATGATATCCCTGCGGTCCCACAAGCCGCTACGGAGGCAAAGGCGGGTATCGTAAAAATCAAAAAGCAGATCGGGAATACTCCTACGGACGATGTCGTGCCTACGGAAAAAGCCGTAGCGGATGCACTAGCGAAAGGTTTTTCAAATTCAAAACAACAAAACGGCTACACAAAGTTACTAAACGGCATAATGCTGCAGTGGGGCAGGGTAAAAGACCTTGAACAAGACGCTAGAAAAAATCTAACATTTCCAATATCATTTCCTAACGCTTGCCTAAATGCTAGCGCTACTTATATTGCGGATTCTTCTTTTAGTCAAGCAGGAGGGGTAATGTATGTAGCAAATATTACGAAAACCGGTATGACTATAGAGTACCAAACGGTAGATAACGATGCAAGTAATTTTCCAAAAAGAGATGCTTTCTGGTTTGCAATAGGATATTAAAAGGAGAGAGAATGAAATATGTACATTATGACGGAAATTCAAAAATTCTAGGATACTACGATAGCGAAATACACGAAAACATACCTACTCCTAACGTAGATATAAGCGATGAGCAATGGGCAAAAGCTCTTGATATGGGCGCTACCCATATCGACCCAAAAACACTTGCAACTAGCATAAAAATAGAGGAGCCTCCAATCGAACAACTTCGCGAAGCAAAGACCGCAGAGCTTGCAAGATGGA